>NZ_CADFEC010000011.1:0-206632 GCF_902833195.1 Burkholderia sp. BCC1638 | reverse complement strand
GCGAGAAATAAGGTGCATCCTCGGGGCAAACTTCTCCGAATGGGCGGCGCTTCGCTTCGGTATCCGGCCATTCCCCGCCCACATCGCCGACCACCTCGCGCGATCGCCTATTAATCAGTGTTTCCCTAGTGTGGCTTCAGGACCTCGATGACCAACGATCGGACCGCATTTCTAGCCTCGAAAGATGCCTTCTCGTTGTAGGACAGGGTATATCCACGTTCGACACACGGGTCACTGTACGTAAAGGGTTGTTTTGTTTTCGCGTTGATGATCTGGCCTCCATCTACTTCTTCTAACTGGCAGTTTCGGGTCGACTGGGCTTGCGGAAGCGTCATGGGCTGCTTCAGTGCTCGCCAATCAAACAAATGGCCTGCGCCAGGGTATTCGGTAAACTGAATATCTTTCCCGCTTGCCTTGACTCGGGCGACATATGCGCGACAAGCAGCGACATAGTCATCCGCGCCCCCCTGAAAGACGCGAATCGGCCTGTCAGCGACATTTGCCTCGTCAAGATAAGTCCAACTGCAATTCGGATAAAGCGCCACATACGCGACGAATTCGCTGCTGGATAGAGCAGCATGAGCCCTCTGAATTCGCTTAAGACCGGCAACAAGCGCGGCTTGTGCCCCCCTGGAAAAACCCATGAGCATGATCCTGTCCGGGTCGATCCGTGGGTGTTTTGAAAGTAGCGCCAGTGCACGATAGGCGTCCTCGGTTTCCACCAGTCGGCCCAGTTGTGATTCGTCATTGTTCGTATTGACGATGCCACGCCCGGAATAGCTGTCGATCACAAAAGTGGCAACACCCATCGCAAGAAATTCCTGCTCCCAATCTGTCACGTATCCGGACACACCTCCAGAACCATGAAGCAGGATTACCGCCGGAAAGCGATCGCTTCCGCCGCGAGGAAGCCGGAGTTCGCCAGCAACTGTCACAGGCTTTCCTGAGTCGTAGCCGCTCAGAAACTCCTCGTCTGGCATCGTGGTGGACTGAAACGGAATCACTTCCATTCGCGCGACCTGCGCGAACACTACCCCAGGCAAGCCGACAACAAGAAACATGCTCGCAATTGATAGGAGGTGACAAAACCATGTGTTGCGCTTTCCGACGACGAGCATACGAGCCTCCTGTCAATCGTTCGCGCACGTCGCACGCTATGCAATCAGCTTAGTCTACTTTCGGATGATCACAGTGATCGCATATCCCTGATCGCCTTGGCGGCCGGGAGTGCGAACGACCGCTGACAGGAGTCTATCCGGCACTCAGATGCCCCCGTTGCGGTAAGGACGAACGGCGCCCCATGGCCGGATGGCAAACTTCGTGCGGCCCCGTCCGGCCCACTGTTAAACTCGGGCGGCCAAAGCAGCTTTTCCCGGTCACATGAGCACGCAACCCACCGCAGCACCTGCAACCGTCACTTCCGCGAAGCCGAGTTCACGCGAGCAAGCCAAGGCGATCGCCGCGAACGCCTCGTTGATTTCCACGCAATCCACGTCGGCGACAGACCAGCCAGCGCGTGCGATGGCCTGTCGCACTGCCGGAATGGGGCCGAGTCCGAACAAACTCGGCTCCACCGCTCCCACGCCATAACTGACCAGCCGTGCCATCGGTGTCAGGCCATTGCTTTCGGCCCAGGCGCGCCCGGCGACAAGCATCGCAGCCGCCCCACTGTTCAAGCCGGGCGCATTGCCCGCGGTAATCGTCCCGTCCTTGCGAAAAGCCGGCTTGAGCTTGGCAAGCGATTCGGCGCTGGTGTCTGGCCGGTTGTGCTCATCGCGGTCAAAGACCGTCGCTCCCTTGCGACCTGGAATCTCCAGCGGCGCGATCTCGGCATCGAAGAGACCTGCGGCCTGGGCCTTCGCGAAACGCTGCTGGGAGCGAAGCGCCCATCGATCCTGGTCTTCTCGCGAGATGCCGCACTTCATGACGAGATCCTCGGTGTGCCAACCGGAATGCTGACCGCTGAAAGCATCGTTGAGTCCATCGAGCAGCATGCTGTCGAACAGTGTCACATCGCCCATCCGCGCGCCCCAGCGTCCCTGCGGCAGCAGGTAAGGGGCGCAGTCCATGTTTTCCATACCCCCTGCGACCGCGCAGTCGATCATGCCGGCCCAGATTTCGTTGGCCGCGCTGGCAATTGCCTGCGCGCCTGACTCACACACGCGGTTAACCGTGAGCGCGGGAACTTCGACCGGCAAGCCTCCAGCGATGCCAGCCTGCCGTGCCGGGTTCATTTTCACACCCGCCTGAATGACGTTGCCCATGACCAGCGATTGAATCTTGGCAGGCGGGAATCCGGCGCGCTTGAGGCTTTCGCGGATAACGGCAGCGCCAAGCGTTGGTGCCGCTACGTCCTTGAGCGTCCCACCATAAGTTCCTATCGCGGTGCGTACCGGGCTGCACAAGACGACGTCAACGTTGCTCATGGCATTACTCCTCAAAGGAATCGTACGAACTCAGGGTGGTACGGCAGATCGTGCCCGCAATGCGGTTGCGGGGGGATGCTGTCAAAGACAGTGCCGTATTTCTTCAAGTTTGGATGCCGCAATCCTGTACGGAGGCGTGGTCATCGGGACAGGTCTGTTCGCGGACGAAATGTGCCTTTCATGATGTCCAGGGGCGGTCCTAGCCATCTTGACGTGTATCAACGCGCCCACCATCATCGCCCGGCAACCTGAATCACGGTGATGATCGAGCCACCATCAGCGACAGATCAGGGAGGTTGCCTTGAAAGACATCGATCGGGATTACGGGGCCGTCGCGTGGACGGTGCGGCTCCTCTCCATCGTGTCTGCGGTCGCAGTCGCTGCGATTGCCATGAATTCACGTAGTCGCGATCGCGTCATGCCGGTATCCACCCGGTAGAGCGAAGAAGCGCGTGCCCGCCGTATGATTTCACTCAACCGTCGAACAGGATGCCGGCGCCAGGCTCCGGCACGATTCCAGGTGGGATATTCCATGAAACGCCGTTCAGCAACAGTCGTCGCTGCATCGATTCTGGTCCTGCTCGGCATGGCGGTTGTTTCGCCGTTCGCCCTTGCCGATGCCACCGCACGCCAGAAGGAGGTCGCCCAACACGGCGCGGACGTGATGCTGTTCTCGCTCGCGGCCACCACCCACATCTTCACGAAGACGGCCGACGGCGGCATCCAGCGGGTCGTCACGAAGCGCCCCGACGCGCGGCAGACCGCGCTGATCCGCGGACATCTCGCCGCGATCGCCCGTCGCTTCTCGGCGGGAGACTTTGGCGCGCCTGAGCAGATCCACGGCAACGACATGCCGGGCCTCGCTGTATTGCGTGCGGCCCGACGCGGTGAGCTGACTATCGACTATCACGACGTGCGCCGCGGCGGCGAAATCGTGTATCGCAGCGAGCAGCCTCGTCTTGTCGCCGCGCTGCACGACTGGTTCGATGCCCAACTGTCCGACCACGGACACGACGCGATGGCCGGGCACGATCCGGGCGCGATGCATCACCATCCGGCAGACGCTTCGACGCCATGAACGCAGCGGAGGATTGAAATGAGTACGCCGGTTGAGGACATTCGCCGGGCAACCGCCACGGACTTCGACCGTATCCGCGCGTTGCTGGATACCTGCGGGCTACCGGCGAGCGACCTCACGGCACGGAGCCTCGACGGCTTCCACGTCGCCGTGCGCGACGCCGGGATCGTCGGGGTGGCGGGACTGGAACAAGCCGGCGACGCGGCCCTGTTGCGTTCGATCGCCGTTCACCCGCGCCTGCGCGCATCCGGTCTGGGTACCCGTCTTATCGACGCTTCCGTTACGCTAGCGCAAACGCGATCGCTGCGCGCGCTTTACCTTATTCCGAATGATGAGGCCGCCCGCACCTTCTTTGCGCGGCGCGGCTTCACGCAGATCGAGCGAACCCAAGTTCCCGAGCTGATTCGCGGTCTGCCCGAATTCACGCACCTTTGCCCGCAGACGCATCCGTGCTTGTGGAAACCGCTGAATCCCGATTGTTCCGAGGCCCTGCCATGAAGAAACTCGAAGTGTTCGATCCCGCGATGTGTTGCTCGACGGGTGTTTGCGGTGTCGATGTGGACCCCGTGCTGGCGCAATTCGCCGCGGACCTGAAATGGGTCGAGGCACACGGCGTCACCGTGTCCCGCTACAACCTGGGCCAGGAACCGCAGGCGTTCGCCGCCAACTCCGCGGTGGTCAAGGAAATGGAAGCCGGCATGGAACGACTGCCGATCCTCGTGATCGATGGTCACATCGTATCGACGGGCATGTATCCGTCGCGCCAGCAGCTTGTGCGGAAACTCGGCATCGCGCTGACCACGGCGGAAAAACCGCACATCAAGGCCGGCAGCTGCCGCGCGCCGGGCTCAGGCTGTTGCTAGAGAGCGACCATGTCCCTGCCTGAAACGCAAACCCGATATCTCTTTTTCACCGGAAAAGGCGGCGTCGGCAAGACTTCGCTTTCCTGTGCCACCGGTCTCGCCATGGCACATGCCGGCAAGCGGGTGCTCATCGTCAGCACGGACCCGGCCTCCAATCTCGACGAGGTACTCGGCGTCAGCTTGAGTCAGTTGCCGACGCCGGTGCCTGGCGCGCCGGGCCTGTTCGCGTTGAATATCGACCCCGAAGCGGCCGCGCATGCCTACCGTGAAAGAATGGTCGGACCCTATCGCGGCGTCTTGCCCACGACGGCGATCCGCAATATGGAAGAGCAGTTTTCCGGCGCCTGCACGGTCGAGATTGCGGCCTTTGATGAATTCTCCAAACTGCTCGGCGACCCGGCCGCGACGGCCGATTTCGATCACGTAATTTTCGATACGGCGCCGACGGGGCACACGCTGCGCCTCCTGACCTTGCCTTCAGCGTGGAACGAGTTCATCTCGTCGTCGACGGGCGGTGCCTCCTGCCTCGGGCCGTTAGCCGGACTGGAAAAGCAGAAGGCGCTGTACGCGGCGACCGTCGAACGCCTGTCGAGCGCAGCGCAAACGACCGTCGTCCTGGTGAGCCGGCCCGAAGTCGCCGCACTGCGCGAAGCGAATCGCACGCGGCACGAGCTGGCCGAACTCGGCATTCGCAACCTGGTGCTGGCGATCAACGGCCTCTTCGCCACAGACCGCACCGACGACGCGATTGCGACCGCCATGGCGCAACGCGCGCAACAGGCACTGGCCGACATGCCGTGCGAGTTGGCTGGCTTACCGCAGACGCGCATTCCGTTTCTGCCGCGCGGCACGGTCGGGCTGGACGCGCTGTGCGACATGGCGCATCCCGAGCGCGTGCGCATGCCGACCGAACGCCGGATGCCCGAAACCATCTTGCCGCCGGGCCTGGGCGGCCTCGTCGATGAGCTGTCAGCGGCGGGCCACGGCGTGATCATGACGATGGGCAAAGGCGGCGTGGGCAAGACCACGGTAGCGGCGGCAATCGCAGTCGCGCTGGCGGGCCGCGGACACGACGTGATCCTCTCGACCACCGACCCGGCCTCGCATGTGGCCGCGACCGTCGATGGCGTCGTGCCTCGGCTAAGCGTCACGCGCATCGACCCGGTGCGCGAAGTGCAGCAGTACACCGAAGAAGTGCTGGGCAAAGCGGCATCCCATCTCGATGCGGGCGGCCGGGCGATGCTCGAAGAAGATCTGCGCTCGCCCTGCACGGAGGAAATCGCCGTCTTCAGGGCTTTCGCGCGCACGGTCGATCAAGGCAAGTCAGGCTTTGTGGTGCTGGACACCGCGCCGACCGGGCACACCATTCTGCTGCTGGACGCAGCAGAGGCCTATCACCGCGAAGTGATGCGCACCCAGGGCGACATGCCGGAGTCGGTCCGCCAGCTGCTGCCGCGCTTGCGCGACCCGAACTACAGCCGGATTCTCATCGTCACGTTGCCGGAAGCGACGCCCGTTCACGAAGCGGAACGGCTGAGCGCCGACCTCGCGCGCGCGGGAATTACGCCGTACGCGTGGGTCATCAACCAGTCGTTGCTGGCGAGCGGTACGACCGACCCGATGCTGTGCCAGCGGGGCACTTACGAGGTGCCGTTCGTGCGCCGCGTGGCGGACGATCTGGCGCAGCGCACCGCGCTCATTCCGTGGCTCGCCGAGGCACCGGTCGGGCCAGCTGGCCTCGAGCACGTGATTACGTCGCGGGCCACCAAGTAGTGCAGTGCACCGTCCACCGCCTTTAAGCTCAATGGGCCGCGTGACCGCCGGAATTCGTATCAGGAGATGGGACGAAAGCGCATGCCTGCAGACCTTGATGTTGTAGTCATCGGCGGTGGCCAGGCCGGGCTTGCCACCGCCTACTTCCTGCGTCGTGCGGGGCTCGACTATCTCGTGCTGGATAACCAGAGCGCCCCAGGAGGCGCATGGCGACATACCTGGGACTCGCTACATCTGTTTTCGCCGGCGCAATGGAGTTCGCTGCCAGGCTGGCAGATGCCCGTATCGCGCGACACGTACCCGTCGCGCAACGAGGTCATCGACTATCTGGCGCGATATGAGGAGCGTTATCACATACCTGTCCGGCGCACAGTTCATGTCGAATCCGTTTCACGGATTCAGGGTGGCTTGCTGGTCGGTACCGATCACGGGGAATGGCTCGCCAGGGCGGTCGTGAGTGCAACCGGTACCTGGAGCGCACCGTATGTACCCGACTATCCTGGACGCGAGATCTTTCGTGGTCGTCAGATGCATTCGGCGCAGTATCGCAATCCGGACGACCTGCGCGGACGATCCGTGCTGGTAGTGGGTGGCGGCAACTCGGGCGCACAGATCTTGGCGGAGGTATCAACGGTCTGCAACGCTACGTGGGTGACGCTGCAGGAACCTGATTTTCTTCCGGACGACGTGGATGGCCGGGTCTTGTTCGAACGCGCGACCGCCAAATGGCAGGCTCTACGCGATGGGCACACGATCACGGCACCAGTAGGTGGTTTGGGCGACATCGTCATGGTGCCTCCTGTACGGGAGGCGCGTGTGCGAGGCGTGCTGCATGCAATACGTCCGTTCAGCCGATTCGACACGGATGGCGTCGTCTGGAGCGACGGCAGGCATTCCCGCATCGATGTCGTGATCTGGTGCACCGGGTTCCGCCCCGCACTCAAACATCTTGACCCGCTACGGATCCGTGACGTCGAGGGCTTGCCGGGGACAGATGGGACGCACGCCAGAGACGAAAAACGCTTGTGGCTGGTCGGCTACGGCGAGTGGTGCGGGGCCGCCTCGGCTACGCTCATCGGTGTAATGCGTGGCGCGCGGGAAGCGGCGTATGGCATAGCCCAATATCTGCATCCCATACAACCGAGCAACGGGTCGGCACCGTAGCCGACGAGGCATCGCAAATCAGGCATCGTCCCTTTTACCTGCCACGCCACATCTCGGTCATGTGGCAGGCGCTTGGGGAATCGATGCCGAGCCGCGGTTTCCGAGGTGCCTCGCGCAGGGCATGATGAAGACAAATTTAAAAAAAAAATGGGGCCGTTCCTTTGCTTTGATCGGACACTCGCATCGTCATCTGGTGTTGCTGGCGACTGACCGGCCTCAGCCGAAAACAGTCGTCAACGCCCTCTCCACTCGCCCGACGAGATTGCATGTCCGGCCATGTTGACCGAGTTCCGACACGCTTGCACTGAAATGGTTGACGACGTATAACGAGCGATCGATTTTCTGAGACACCGAAATGACTCATGGGAGAGCATCAGTCATGCAACCGGAACACGCTTCAGATCTCGCAACGACTCATAACGCCAACGCGGAAAGCCGGACGCACACACCGATTCCCCCGATCGTGCCCGCGCAAACCGCACTGATCGTCATGCACTACCAGACCGACATCCTCGGTCTCTTCCCATCGGTCGCCCCCACCCTGCTCGCCAACACGCGCAAGCTGTGCGATGCAGCCCGGGCGGGCGGCGTCCATGTCTGTTTCGCGAATCTCCACTTCAGCCCCGGCTATCCGGAGGTCAGTCCACGCAACAAGAACGGCCAAGGAATCAAGCAACTCGGCCTGTTCGTCGACGACGGCCCGTGCCCGGAACTCGGGCGGCTGGACAACGAGCCGCTGACCATCGCACATCGCGCGAGCGTGTTCTTTCGCACCGACTTGCAGGCACGGCTCGTCGCGCAGGGCATCGACACGCTGATCCTCGTCGGGATCGCGTCGACCGGCGTCGTGCTGTCGTCGGTTGCGCACGCAAGCGATGCGGATTTCCGGCTGTATACGGTGAAGGACTGCTGCTACGACCCGGATGAGGTCGTGCACGAGCATCTGTTCGCGACGGCGTTCGAGACGCGCACGACGGTGCTGTCGCTCACAGACGCACTCCGACTGCTCGCATAAACACGCAACACCCGCACCATGCCGGCCGGAACGCACCCGACCGGCGCACCCCGCGCAACTTCGCGCGCTACTTCGCGATATACACGCCCGACGTCGGACACGTGCCCTGCGTATTCCCGTCCGTCACGAGCGACGCCGCACTCGGAAACTGGGTAGTCGCATTCGTCTTGACCGCGATCCACGCTTCCGTGAAATAGCTGACGCCGTTCGTCTTCGTGCACTTCAGCGACACCGCGCTGCGCGTATTGCTGCCGAACGCGCCTTCGAACGCGGACAGCAGCTGATTGCGTGTCACGGTCTTACCCGCGTTCGCCTGCAGGAACGCGTTGAACGACGTGTTGCCGAGCCGGCTGATCATGCCTGCCGCCTCGTTCCAGTATGCGTCCGGCGACGCCGAATTCGAGCAGGTGCCGTGCTTGAACCATTCGTGCTTGTCGAGGCACGACGCCACGCCCGGCATGTAGGTCGACAGCGTGTTGCGGGTCGCGGTGCTGATCGGATATGCATCCATGTTGCACCACTGGTGCGCATTGTCGAGATCGACGTCGCTCTGCGGCACGCCGCAGTAGAACGGCTGGTTGCCGTCGTACCTGTTCGGCCACAGGCCATGCAGCGACAGGCTCGTCGCCGCGTACGTGCCGGCAAGGTTCGTACATTCCGGCGTGTCGTGCGACGCGCAGAAGCCGGGCTCCCACGAAGCCGCGAGCAATAGGTAGTCGTAGCTGGTCTGCGCGACGGCGTGCAGCGAGGCGGATGCGACGGCGAGTGCGGCCGCGGCGCGGGCGAGCGTCTTGAGCATGGCGTTTCCTCGGAAAAGGCTTGCGGTCGCGGAATGCGCCGCAAGATTGTCGAATGTCTGCCCGCGATTGTTGCCTGCGCAACGTTGCATCAATATGAAGGTGGACGAAGGAATTCGTAGTGCAACGCCGAACCTCTTGTTTCCTGCAACGGATCCTCCCCACGATGACGGCCACGCGGCCGGGCAAGCCATACCGCGTCGAGATCGGAAACGGGCGAAGCCATGTGCTCACCGACGACACCCCCGCGCTGACGACCCGCTACCGAGCTGCGTGCACGCACGCGCGAGACAGGCGCCACGCGATTATTTCACCGACGCGGCTTCCGAGCCACCCGGCGACAGCGCCGCACTGTCCTGCTCGCGCCACGCGCGGCGCGACGCCATGATCGCCTTCACGGCCGAGCGCGCGACCTTCCACCACGCGAACGGCCGCGGATCGGCGAGCATGCTGAGCGCGCGCGCATAGTCGAGCGTGAGCCCGGGCGTCCAGGCCATCGTCACCGCACGCTTGCGGATCTGCGCGGCGACCCACAGCTCGGGCGTGAGCAGCAGCCGGATGAATGCGCCCCACCCGGCCCGCGTGCCCCTGAGCCGCCACACCGCGCCGTCCAGCGCCGCTTCGAGCGCATTCGACACGGTGCTCGAGCAGTTGCGGTGCGTGAGGTTGTACGTGACGGTCTGCCGATACGACGACCAGAATGCGGCCAGCTTCGCCGGATCGTAATTGCGGATCCGCACGCGCACGGTCGACGGACACCACGCTTTCGACTCGGTCGCATAGTCGGGCTGGAATAGGCCCGGCACGTCGTTCTCGCGCGTCGCACGGAGGATCCGCGTGAATTCATCCGGAGAACGATCGATCTCGACGGCCGGATAGAGGCTGATGTAGATGCCCTCGGGCGACTCCAGCGCCGCATGACCCGTGGAGATCACGCCGTTGACGTCCACCGCCGCGATGTAGCGGTCGATCACCGGATAGCGCTGGGCTTCGGCTTTCGACGTGCCGGTCGGCGTCCACACGTGCACGGTCAGCGCGTGCTCGTGGTCGGCCGGCGGGCCGTCCCATTCGGCTTGCGTGAAGCGCGGGATGTCGGGCGCCGCGTCGATGTCCGGCACGATCGACGGCGCCGGCGACGTCACGAACGCGGGGTTGCGCGTCAGCCGCCGCACGCGCGCGGCAAGGCTCAGCATGTGCATCCCGCCGAACATCAGCAGCAGGCCGAGGCAGTACGGCACGGTGCCCACATAATGGGTCGGATACGGCTGATAGAAGAAGACCGCGAGCAGGATCTCGACGACGCCCCACGCGAATGCGACGTTCCAGCGCCGATAACGCACCATCCACGCGGACGTGCACTGCAGCAGCCCGTCGACGAGGAACAGCGTGCCGAAGATCATCGACAACAGGAAGTGGCCGTGATGATGGCCCGCGAACACGAGCCCGGCAGCCACCACGACCGCGATGCCCTTCACGTAGCGCAGGATGCGCTGCCCGCCGACGCCGCTGCCGGCCACCGCGAGCGTCGCGAGCCCCTCGATCAGGAACAGCCACGCGAACAGTTCGATCGGAAAATGCAGCGCACCATCGAGCGCGTCGACGAAGATGCCGACGCCCGCGACGACCCACAGCCAGCCCAGCACGGTCAGCCCGCGCCAGCGCGTTCGCAGATATTCGATGCCCAGCAGCAGCAAGACCAGTCGTACCATGGCGCCCTCGTATGTATTTTCGGGATACGCGCTGGCACGCATCTCCTGTCATGCCGACCGCCGCATCATGCCTCGACATGCACAATGGCAGCCGGCGCGCTCCGCTTTCGCCGAATAATAAGATATGGAGGAGCTGGTTGAAAGCCTGGCGAAAACAATTCCGGCGAGTCAGAGCGCCCGACGTCACGCTCTTCGTGATCCAGGCACCCTTGGAATAACGGCCGATTCATCCATTTCGCAACGCGGCGCCAGCACGGCCCGCATCCCGAACGGAACACGAACATGCCCGCCTCACCGCTTCACACCCCGCCGCTCGGCCCGCAACTCAAGCGTTGGCGCACGCTGCATCGCATGAAGCAGAGCCACGCGGCCGAGTTGTTCGGCGTCGCGCAATCGACGATTTCGCGCTGGGAAGCCGGCATCCAGCAGATGTCGCCCGACGAGCGCGCGATGGCCGAGCGGCTGCTTGCCGCGCGTCTCGATTCGGCCGGCGACCACGCGCTCGCCCGGCTTATCGCGAGCAGCACGGTCCGTATGCATCTAGTGTGCGACCTTACGCATCGTCTACTCGCGTGCTCGCCGTCGCGCGCGGCCGAGTTTTCGCGGCCGCTGCCGATGCTGCTCGGCACATCGCTGTGGCGCTACGCGACGCCGGAAATCGTCCGCATGGAAGCCGCGCTCGACCCGTTCGGCTGGCACGATCGCGCGGGGCCGCCGAGCGTCGAGTTCGCGACCGGCGCCAATGCGTCGCGCATCGTGCCGATCCGCGGCAGCACCTGCCGATGGACGCGGATGACGCTGTCGGACGGCTCCGCCGCGCGGCTCGTCGAAACGCTGTAGCAAGCGCGGCACGCATATTTCATGCGTGGACGCATCGCGTCCGCGCGACGTACGCTTGAAGGCTCGATTCAAGCACTTCACTGCCATGAACCTCGACACGATCCACGCGCGGCTCGATTTCCTGCGCGAAGCCGAACGCCTGAAAGACGTGCTGCGCAGCGGCCATACGTCGACCGGGCGCGCCGAAAGCACGGCCGAACACAGCTGGCGGCTGTGCCTGATGGCGCTCGTGTTCGCCGATGCGCTGCCGGACGTCGACACGACAAAGCTGCTGAAGCTGTGCGTCGTCCACGATCTCGGCGAAGCGCTGCACGGCGACATCCCCGCGATCGAGCAGGCCGCGCATCCGGACAAGAGCACGCATGAACGCGACGACCTGCTGACGCTGACGGCCGGGCTCGATCGCGCGCTGCGCGACGAGATCGTCGCACTGTGGGACGAATACGAGGCGGCGGCCTCATCGGAAGCGCGCGCCGCGAAGGCACTCGACAAGCTCGAAACGATCCTCCAGCACAACCAAGGTAGCAATCCGCCGGATTTCGACTACGCGTTCAACCTCGGCTACGGCCGGCGCTACACCGACGCGGCGCCGCTATTCGGTGCGATCCGCGCGATCGTCGACGCGGACACGCAACGCCGGATCGACGCTCGCGGCGACGGCGCGTAAGCGCGCGGAACCGGCCGCGCGCGACACTGCGCGCATCATTCGCACACCGCCGCCCTGCGCCTTGCCGGCGCGAACGCCACCGCGCTCGCGGTCGCGAGCACGGCCACGCCGGCCGCCCCGTACACCATCACCCAGCCGAACCCGTGCACGAGCGCCGCGTGCAGCGCCGTGCCGGTCGGGTCGGCCTTTGCGAGCGCCGGCGCGATCGCCTGCAGCCCGTCGGTGCGGCCCGACGCGATCTGCTGCGCCAGCATGCGCAGCGTTCCCGCATCGACCGCCCCCGCGACGCCCGCCTTCAGGCTCGCGACGATCCCCGCGACCAGCACGAAGCCCATCGCCGCGATGTTCAGCGCGAGCGAGATCATCCGCGCGCTCATGTCGATGCCCGACGCCATCCCGGCCCGCGAACTCGGCACCGCGCCCGTCGTCGTGTTCGTGACGGGCGTATTGGTGAGCCCGAGCCCGATGCCGGCGATCACGCAGCCTGGCAGCATCGTGAGCCAGCTGGCATGCTCGATGCCGCTGCCGATCCGCATCAGCGCGAACCCGGCCGCGATCGTGAACAGGCCGCCCGGAATCACGACACCGGGCCCGTAGCGCAGCGCGAGCCGCTCACCGACCGGCGGCGCGACGAGCGTCGGCAGCGTGTACGCGAGCAGCGCGAGGCCGGCCGTCACGCTGTCGTAGCCGAGCGCGACCTGGAACCAGATCGGCAGGTAGATCATGAATGGCCAGAAACTGAAGTTCATCCCCATCGAGCCGAAGATCGCACCGGTGAACGCGCGAATCCGGAACACGGAGAAGTCGAACATCGGCCGCGCGCTTATGCGCTCCGCGATGAAGAAGCCGGCCAGCGCGAGCACGGTCGCGCCGAGCACGCCGAGCCCGGCCGCGCTCGTGAGCCCCAGCTCCGCGCTCTGCGTGATATAGAACGCGAGACCGAGCACGGCCAGCGACAGCGTGACGATGCCCGCGACGTCGAGCGTGCCCGCATGCGGATCGCGCGACTCCTGCACCGCGCCGCCGATCAGCACGAGCGCGACGGCCGCGAGCGGCGCATGCACGAGGAACACCCACGGCCAGCTCGCCAGCGCGACGATCGCGCCGCCGACGATCGGCCCGAAGCCGAGACCGATCCCGAACACGATCCCCCAGATTCCGAACGCGCGACCGCGCTCGCGCCCTTCGCGGAACTGGTGCGACAGCACCGCAATCTGGCAGATCAGCATCGCGCCGCCGCTCGCGCCCTGCAGCAGCCGGCCCGCGACGAGCACCGGCACGTTCGGCGCGAGCCCGCACAGCAACGACGTCGCGCCGAACAGCACGGTGCCGATCACGTACACGCGCTTGCGGCCGAACCGGTCGGCGAGCGTGCCGGCCGCCATCAGCACCGTCGTGCACGCGATCGTGTACGCGTTCATGATCCACTGCATGCCGTTGAAGTCGCCGTGCAGCACGTGTTCGAGCGTCGGCAGGATCACCGGCACGCTCGAGATCTCGAGGCCGAACATCAGCGACGTGAGACAGACGGCCGCGAGCGCGACCGCATTCCTGCGGGAGTCGGATAGCGTCATGCGTATTGCGCGACGGCCCGCGACAGGCCGCGCGCCTCCAGATAAGAAAGATGCGCCGCGTGCGGCCGGCAACGCACGCTGAACGGGAATCGGTACTATAGTGAGAATTTCCCTCCCCATTGACGCGACCGTTTCTCCAGACTGGGGAATCACAGGACGCAATCAACCCATCCTGCCATGACGGACAGACTCGACGGCGTCACGACCTTCGTCCAGGTCGTGGAATCCGGCAGCTTCGCGCTCGCCGCGGAACGGCTCGACATGACGCGCTCGGCGGTCGGCAAGGCGATCGCGCGGCTCGAGAAGCGGCTCGGCGCGCGGCTGCTGCAGCGCACGACCCGCAGCCAGAGCCTGACGGACGACGGCCAGGCGTACTACGACCGCTGCGTGCGCGCGCTGGCGGAGCTGGAAGCGGCCGAAGCCGATCTCGATAGCGGCCGCAACGAAGCGCGCGGCAAGCTGCGGCTGAGCGTGCCGCTCGCATTCGGGCATCACTGCGTGACGCCGATCGTGCTCGACCTCGCGCGCACCTATCCGCATCTGCGGATCGACGTGTCGATCACGGACCGTTTCGTCGATCTGATCGAGGAAGGGATCGACCTCGCGGTGCGGATCGGCACGCTCGCGGACAGCACGAGCCTCGCGGTGCGGCGGCTCGGCACGCAATACGGCAGTCTCGGCGCGGCGCCGTCGTATCTCGCGCGCTACGGGATACCGCAATCGCTCGACGACCTCAGGCACCACCGGACGATCGCGTATTCACGTTCGGGCGTCGTGCAGCCGTGGGACCTGCGCGCGCCGGACGGCTCGACGGTGCGCATCGACATGCCGCACCAGCTCAGTTTCGACGACGTGCAGGCGATCGCAGCGGCAGGCGCCTCGGGGTTCGGAATCGCGTGGCTGCCGAGCTGGCTGCTCGATCATTACGTGAAGCGCGGCGAGATGGTTGTCGTGCTCGATCGCTGCTTCGTGTGCGAAGGCGACATCCACGCGATCTGGCCGAAAACGCGCTACCTGCCGCGCAAGACGCGCTGCGTGATCGACGCGCTCGTGCAGGCTGTGCCGCCGATGATCGAGCGCTGAGCGCGAAAGCGCGGAAAGAAAAACGGGGTGAAGCCGACGCGCCGCACGGGCGCGTCGGCACATCGCGTCACTTCACGCCGCGCCGAGATCGGCGAGCGGATGCGCGAACAGTTTCCACGGCGACGTCAGGAAATGCCGCACGCGCTCGGCACGCAGCTCGACGAGCGACGCCGGCGCCCAGCGCGGCTTGCGATCCTTGTCGACGAGATGCGCGCGCACGCCTTCGCAGAAGTCGCCCTCCTCGATCGCGCGCGCCACGATGCCGAGCTCCATCCGGAACGACTCGGCCAGCGTCATCTGACGGCCACGCAGCAGCGCTTCGCGCGTCACGCACAGCATCGTCGGCGAATGGCCGGTGAGTGCGTCGAGCGTCGCCTGCAGCCATTGACGGTGTTCGCGCGCCAGCTCGTCGCGTTCAAGATCCTGCTTCAGCGTCGCGACGATCCGTTCGACTGTCGAGCGCTTGTCGAAGTGACGAACGATCCACGCCATCTGGCTGTCGAGCGCCGAATGCGGCACGACGTTGCACGGCGGCTCGAACACCTTGCGCAGCGCCGGCAGCACGTCGCCGTCCCACTTGACGCTCTCGATGCGCGTCTCGAACGTATCGAGCCACGACGACGGCACGCACAGGTCCGCGAGCTTCGCGGTCAGCGCATCGGCGCCCGACAGCATTGCGCCCGTCAACCCCACGTACAGTTCGAGTTCGACCGGCATGCGCGACAGGAAATGCGTCGCGCCGACGTCGGGCACGAGGCCGATGCGCGTCTCCGGCATCGCGATCTTGCTGCGCTCGGTCGCGACGCGCAGCGCCGCGCCTTGCGCAAGGCCCATTCCGCCGCCCATCGTCACGCCGTCCATCAGCGCGACGATCGGCTTCGGGAACGTGTGGATCGCATGATCGAGCCGGTACTCGTCGACGAAGAACGGCAGCCAGGTCTCGCGCTGCGCGACCATCCGGTGCAGCGCGCGCACGTCGCCGCCCGCGCAGAAACCCTTCTCGCCCGCGCCGCGCAGCACGACCGCGACGATCTGGTCGTCGGTGCGGCAGCGTTCGAGACGCGCGGCCAGCTCGCCGATCATCGGATAGGACAACGCATTGAGCGCGGCCGGCCGGTTCAGCGTGATGAGCGCCACGCGGTTCACCACGCGGAACAGTACCTCCGGCGCGGGTTGCGCGAAACTGCCATGAGTCGTGACCGGCGTGCTCATCGTTGCGGCTCTCCATCGGTATGCCATTGCGGCGCGCGCTTGCCGAGAAACGCGGCCACGCCTTCGCGCGGATCGTTCGTGTCGAACAGGTCGACGAAGCGTTCGCGCTCGACCGCGAGCGCCGCGCCGCGCGGCACGCCGCGACGCGCGAGGCCGATCAGTTCCTTGCTGTATGCAACCGCGTGCGGGCTCTGCCGCGCGACGTTGCGCGCGAGCGCCAGCGCCGCATCGCGCGCCGCGCCGCTTTCGACCACGTCCTCGACGAGGCCGATCCTGAGCGCCGTTGCCGCGTCGACGCGCGTGCCGGCCAGGATGATCTTCTTCGCCCAACCTTCGCCGACGAGCCAGGGCAGCGTCTGCGTGCCGAGCCCGCACGGCAGCAGGCCGACCGACGGTTCGGGCAGCGCCATCTGCGCGTGTGTCTCGGCGATCCGCAGGTCGCACGCGAGCGCGCATTCGAGGCCGCCGCCCATCGCGTAGCCGTTGATCGCCGCGATCGTCACGACGCGCGCGTCATGCAGCGTCTCGAACGCCGCGCCGAAGCGCGCGGCCATCGCGCGTGCGACCGCGCGGTCGCCGTCGGCGAACGTGTTGAGATCGGCGCCCGCGCTGAAGAACTTCGGGCCGTCGCCGGTGATCACCAACGCGCGCACGCGCGGGTTCGCGTTCAATTCGGCGACGGTGTCCTGCAGTTGCCGCAGCCCGTCGGCGGTAAAGGCGTTCGCGGGCGGACGCTTGAGCGTCGCGCACGCGATCGCGCCGTCGTCGACGTAGTCCAGTTCGATCATGAGGCGTCCTTCTTCGTAGCCGGTTGGTACAGGCGGATCACCGCCGAGAAATCGAGTTGCCCGTCGCCGCGGCTGCTCATCGTCTGGTAAAGCTGCTGCGCGAGCGCGCCGAGATAGACGGGCTGGCGCGCCTGCTTCGCGGCGTCGTTCGCGAGGCCGAGATCCTTCAGCATCAGGTCGGTGCCGAAGCCGCCGCTGTAGCCGCGCGACGACGGCGCGGTGTCGATCACGCCCGGATACGGGTTGTAGGTGTCCGAGCTCCAGCAGCGGCCCGTCGACGTGTTGACGATGCCCGCCAGCACCTTCGGGTCGATGCCGAGCGCGACGCCGAGCGACATCGCCTCCGACACGGCCGCCATCGAGATGCCGAGCACGAGGTTGTTGCAGACCTTCGCGACCTGCCCCATGCCCGTCGCGCCGCAATGGACGATGTTCTTGCCCATGCCGGCGAGCACGGGCTTCACGCGCTCGAAATCGGCATCGCTACCGCCGACCATGAAGGTCAGAGTGCCGGCCGCCGCGCCGCCGGTGCCGCCCGACACGGGCGCATCGACGAACGCGCCGCCGTGCTCGCGCACGAGCGCGCCGAACGCCTGCGCGCTCGCCGGGTCGATCGTGCTCGAATCGATCACGGTCGCGCCGGCGCCGAGGCCGGCCAGCACGCCGTTCTCGCCGGCGAGCACCGAGCGCACGTGCGGCGCGGCCGGTAGCATCGTGATCACGAACGCCGCGCCCGATGCCGCATCGCGCGGCGACGCGGCCACCTGCGCGCCGGCGTCCTGCAGCGCACGCAATGCGTCGGCGCTCAGGTCGAACGCGTGCACTTCATGGCCGGCCTTCAGCAGGTTCAGCGCCATCGGCGCACCCATGTGACCCAGCCCGATAAATCCGATCTTCATGTTCGTGTCCTCCCCGGCTCAATGCAGCCGGATCGTCGTGTTCACGGGGCCGGCCGTCGTGTCGTCGTCGAACCAGCGCGCGGTGACCGTCTTCGTCTGCGTATAGAACTGCACGACCTGCTTGCCGTACGGGCCGAGATCGCCGAGCTTCGAGCCGCGCGAGCCGGTGAAGCTGAAGAACGGCACGGGCACCGGAATCGGAATGTTGATGCCGACCTGGCCGACGTCGATCTCGCTCTGGAACTTGCGCGCGGCCGCGCCGCTCTGCGTGAAGATGCCCACGCCGTTGCCCATCGGGTTCGCATTGACGAGCGCGATCGCGTCGTCGAGCGTGTCGACTTCCATCACGACCAGCACCGGCCCGAAGATTTCATGCGTGTAGACCGTCATGTCGGTCTTCACGCCGGAGAAGATCGTCGGCCCGATGAAGTTGCCTTCCTCGAAGCCGGCGACCTTCACGTCGCGGCCGTCGAGTTCGAGCTTCGCGCCTTCCTTGATGCCCGTGTCGATCAGCGACAGGATGCGCGCCTTCGCGCCGCGCGATACCACCGGGCCGACGTCGGTGCCCGCTTCCGAGCCCGCATTGACCTTCAGCAGCTTCGCCTTCGCGACGATGTCCGGCAGCCAGTCGCGCGCGTTGCCGACGAGCACGGCGACGGAGGTCGCCATGCAGCGCTGGCCGGCCGCGCCGAAGCCGGCGCCGACCAGCGCGTTGATCGCCTGCTCTCGGTTCGCGTCGGGCAGCAGGATCGCGTGGTTCTTCGCGCCCATCATCGACTGCACGCGCTTGCCGTGCTGGCTGCCGAGGTTGTACACGTGCGTACCGACGGCCGTCGAGCCGACGAACGAGATCGCCTTCACGAGCGGATGCGTGCAGATCGCGTCGACCACTTCCTTGCCGCCGTGCACGACGTTCAGCACGCCCTTCGGCACACCGGCCTCGATCGCGAGTTCGACGAGCTCCATCGTCGACATCGGATCCTGCTCCGATGGCTTCAGCACGAACGTGTTGCCGCACACGATCGCCATCGGGAACATCCACAGCGGAATCATCGCGGGGAAGTTGAACGGCGTGATGCCGGCGCACACGCCGAGCGGCTGGCGCAGCGTGTAGGTGTCGACGCCGCCCGCGACGTTCTCCGCGAATTCGCCGAGCTGCAGCGTGCCGACCGAGCACGCGTGCTCGACCACTTCGAGGCCGCGGAAGATGTCGCCTTCGGCGTCGGGCAGCGTCTTGCCCTGCTCGGCCGTCAGCGTCTTCGCGATGCGCTGCAGGTTCGCGCGCACGAGATCCTGGAACTTCAGCATGATGCGCATGCGCGCGGAAACCGGCGTGTTCTTCCACGTCGCATACGCGGCGTGCGCGGCCTGCACGGCCGCGTCGACTTCCGCGACGGTCGCGAACGGCACGCGCGCGAGGACCTGCTGCGTCGCCGGATTGACGATGTCGCGCCACTCGCTCGTGGTGGACTCGACGAAGGCGCCGTCGATCAGCAGCTTGACCGTCGGCACGTCTTGCCCCGTGCGGGGCGTCGGATTCGCGTTCATCGATGCACTCTCCTTGCAGTGGGCCGTGTAGCGTCATGCCACGCGCGGCCGGTTCAATCGGTGTTGCGGGCGACGGCCGCGACATGCGGCGCGCATGGCCCGCGACAGGTCATTTCAGTTCCGCGGCGAAATCTTCTTCCCAGTATTCGCCGGGCATCCGCGTGGCCGCATCGTCGCCGCGCTCGATCTCGCGGCGGCGCAGCTCGACGCGGCGAATCTTCCCCGAGATGGTCTTCGGCAGCTCCGCGAACTGCAGGCGGCGGATGCGCTTGTACGGCGCGAGCTTCTCGCGCGAGAAGCGGAAAATCTCCAGCGCGAGCGCGGGGCTTTCCTCGTAGCCCTGGCGCAGCGTGATGAAGGTTTTCGGCACCGACAGCCGCACCGGGTCCGGGCTCGGCACGACGGCCGCTTCCGCGATCGCCGGATGCTCGATCAGCACGCTTTCCAGTTCGAACGGGCTCAGCCGGTAGTCGGACGACTTGAACACGTCGTCCGCGCGGCCGATGTAGACGTAGTAGCCGTCGTCGCCGCGCATCGCGATGTCCGACGTGCGGTAATGGCCATCGCGCATCGCGTGGGCGGTCGCGTCGGGATTGTTCGCATAGCCGGTCATCAGCCCGACCGGACGCATCACGCCCGCACCGATCGGCAGCGCGACCTCACCTTCGCTGACGGGCGCGCCGTCCGGGTCGAGCAGCGCGATCCGGTAACCGGGCAGCGGGCGGCCCATCGAACCGGCGACGACCGGCTGGCCTGGTGTGTTGCCGATCAGGCAGGTCGTCTCGGTCTGGCCGTAGCCGTCGCGAATCGTGATGCCCCACGCCTTCTTCACGCGCTCGATGATCTCGGGATTCAGCGGCTCGCCCGCGCCGACGATCTCGCGCAGCTTCACGTCGAACGACGCGAGCGGCTGCTGCACGAGCATGCGCCACACGGTCGGCGGCGCGCATAGCGTGGTCACCTGGTATTTGACGAGCGCGTCGAGCACCACCTTCGGCTCGAAGCGCGCGTAGTTGAACGCGAACACGCACGCCTGCGCGTTCCACGGCGCGAAGAAGCAGCTCCACGCATGCTTCGCCCAGCCCGGCGAGCTGATGTTCCAGTGGATGTCGCCCGGCTGCAGGCCGACCCAGTACATCGTCGACAGGTGCCCGACGGGATAGGTGCGGTGCGTATGCTCGACGAGCTTCGGCTTCGACGTCGTGCCCGACGTGAAGTACAGCAGCATCGGATCGTTCGCATGCGTGACGGCGTCCGGCTCGAATGCGGCGCTCGCCGCGTAGCCGTCGTTCATCGCGAGCCAGCCCGCGCGCGGCGCGCCGGCGACGATTTTCTGCTCGAGGCCGAGATCGGCCTGTTCGAATTTCGCGGTTTCGCTCTCGTCGACGATCGCGTATTTCGCGCCGCCGATCTGCACGCGATCGCGCACGTCGTCGGCCGACAGCTGCGTGGTCGCGGGCAGCACGATCGCGCCGAGCTTCATCGCGGCGAGCATCGCGTCCCACAGCTCGACACGGTTCGGCAGCATCAGCAGGATCCGGTCGCCGCGCACGACGCCGATGCCGCGCAGCCAGTTCGCGATCCGCGACGAGCGCTCGGACATCTGCGCGAACGAATACGGGTCGCCCGTGCCGGTTGCCGCGTCGACGATCCACAGCGCGGGCTTGTCGTTGCCGCGCGCCATCGGGTCGAAGTAGTCGAGCGCCCAGTTGAACGCATCGAGCACCGGCCATTCGAAATCGCGGTACGCGGTTTCGTAGTCGGTGCGATGACGCAGCAGAAAGTCGCGTGCGTCCAGGAATGCCTGTACCGTCATCGTGTCGTCTCCGTCTCGAGTCTCCATGCCCAGCGGTCAACCGTGCACGCGCCGCGGCGCATGCACGGTTCCGTGTCGCGCGGCGCACGGTCACGTCGTTGCGTGCCGCGTTTGCCGCGCTGCCTTCGTGCCCTGCCTGCCTTATTTGTTTGTGTGATTGCCGGTGCGGCGCGCGTCGCGATTCAGGACTCAAAGCTGTCGCGCGATCACCATCCGCTGCACTTCGCTGGTGCCCTCGTAAATCTGCGTGATGCGCGCGTCGCGATAGTGACGCTCGACTTCGTAATCGGCGAGATAGCCGTAACCGCCGTGAATCTGGATCGCATCCGAACACACGCGCTCGGCCATTTCGGACGCGAACAGCTTCGCCTGCGATGCTTCGGACAGGCACGGAAGCCCGGCTGTGCGCAGCTTCGCCGCGTGATGCACGAGCAGGCGCGCCGCGTTGATCTGCGTGGCCATGTCGGCGAGCTTCTGCTGGATCGCCTGATGCTCGGCGATCGGCTTGCCGAACTGCACGCGCTCGCCCGCATAGCGGCGCGCCTTGTCGAACGCGGCGCGCGCGATGCCGAGCGCCTGCGCGGCGATGCCGATGCGCCCGCCTTCCAGGTTCGACAGCGCGATCTTCAATCCTTCGCCGCGATTGCCGAGCAGGTTTTCTTCCGGAATCGCGCAGTTCTCGAACGTGATCGGGCAGGTGTCGGATGCGCGGATGCCCATCTTCTTTTCCGGCTTGCCGACGATGAAGCCCGGCGTGTCGGTCGGCACCAGGAACGCGGAAATGCCGCGCTTGCCGGCTTCCGGGTCGGTCATGGCAAAAACGATCGCGACCCCGGCACGCTGGCCGTTGGTCACGAACTGCTTCGCGCCGTTCAGCACCCACTTGCCGTCGCGCAGTTCCGCGCGCGTGCGCAGGTTGTTGGCCTCGGAGCCGGCCTGCGGCTCGGTCAGGCAGAACGCGCCGATGATGCGGCCTGCCGCCATCTCGGCCAGCCAGCGATCCTTCTGCGCGGGCGTACCGAAGCCGAGGATCGGCCCGCAGCCGACGGAGTTGTGCACGCTCATCATCGTCGCGCATGCGGCGTCGCCGGCGGCGATTTCCTCCATCGCCAGCGCGTAGGCGACGTAATCCGTATACGCGCCGCCCAGCTCCTGCGGCACGATCATCCCGAGCAGGCCGAGTTCGCCGAGCTGCGCGACGACGGCGTCGGGCAGGTGCGCGTCGTGGTCCCACTGCGCGGCGTTCGGTGCCAGCACCTCGGTGGCAAAAGCGCGCGCGGCGTCGCGGATCATCCGCTGGTCTTCGGTGTAAAGCTCGTCCATGGCGCTGCTGTCTCCCGCGGCCGCGTGCCGCGACCGACCTTTCGTTTCGATGCAACAAGTGTAGGCAAGCGCGCGCGACTGTTCGATGCTCGCGGCGCTCATTTACACTGAGCGTTTTTGCCATACCGGCGGCTTCGATGAAGCAGGAAGACAAGGGAACCGTTGCGATCAGCCTCGTCGCCTACAGCGTCGCGCTCGCCACCCGGCGCGGCGTCGCGGCCGAGCCGCTGCTCGCGCAGGCCGGCATCGCGCCCGCGCTGCTCGCGCAGCCGCGTGCGCGGGTGTCCGCGCAGCAATACGGCGCGCTGTGGAACGCCATTGCGCGCGCGCTCGACGACGAGTTTTTCGGGCAGGATCGCCATCCGATGCGCAGCGGCAGCTTCATCGCGATGAGCCAGGCGGCGCTGTCCGCGCAGGACGGGCTGCACGCGATGGCGCGCGCGGTGAATTTCATGCACTGCGTGCTCGACGACCTGCACGCGGAGCTCGACGCCAACCCGCAGCGCGTGCGGCTGCGTTTCGTGCACCGCAACAGCACCGCGACGCCCGCGATGTTCACGTACGCGACCTATTTCATCATCGTGTACGGGCTGACCTGCTGGCTGATCGGGCGGCGCATCCCGCTGCTGCACGCGAGCTTCCGCTGCGACACGCCGCCGGCCGACCACGAATATCCGTCGATGCTGTGCGACGACATGCGGTTCAACCAGCCCGATTCGTATGTCGATTTCGATCCCGAATTCGCGACGCTGCCGGTCGTGCAGAACGCCAGGACGCTGAAAACGTTTCTGCGCAACGCGCCGGCCAGCTTCATCGTCAAGTACCGCAACCCGAACGCGCTCGCGCAACGCGTGCGCACCGTGCTGCGCGGCATGCCGCCCGCCGCGTGGCCCGGCGCCGACGGGATGGCCGCGCGACTGCACGTCGCCGAGGCGACGCTGCGCCGCAAGCTGCACCAGGAAGGCCATGCGTACCAGGCGATCAAGGACACGCTGCGGCGCGACCTCGCGTTCGAGGCGCTGGCCGATCCGTCGCGGACCATCGCCGACGTCGCGGCGGCCACCGGTTTCGCGGAACCGAGCGCGTTCTACCGCGCGTTTCGCAAATGGAGCGGGCGCAGCCCGGCCGAATATCGGGAAGAAGCGCTCGCGCGCGGCGGCGGCGCCGGCTGAATCCGCGGCCTGCCGCGTCGCCTTCGCGCTTTCCGCCGAAACCGCCTAATCTTCAAATATCGGGCCAACGCCCTTTCCGCGAGCCGGACGGCGTGCGGCCGCGCGCCGCCCGGACGCCCCGATGCGCATTCACCGTCATGGGCCGTCGCCGGCACCTGCATCGCCCGGCGCCCGCCCCCGTCACCCGCTGTCCGCGCGGGTCGCGCGCGCCGCGCTGTTCGCGGCGCTGCTCGTCGTGTGCGCGGCCGTTGCCGCCCCATCTCCCGCCGCCGCACCCGCGGCCGCGCCGCCGGTGTTCGTGATTCCGGTCAACGGCGCGATCGGGCCGGCCAGCGCCGACTTCATCGTCCGCTCGCTCGAGCGCGCGGCGCGCGAGCACGCGCCGCTCGCGATCCTGCAACTCGATACGCCGGGCGGCCTCGACACGTCGATGCGGCAGATCATCAAGGCAATCCTCGGCTCGCCCGTGCCGGTCGCCGCGTTCGTCGCGCCGGGCGGCGCACGGGCCGCAAGCGCGGGCACCTATATCGTCTATGCGAGCCACATCGCCGCGATGGCGCCCGGCACCAATCTCGGCGCGGCGTCGCCGGTGCAGTTCGGCATCGGCGGTGGCGCGCCGGGCGCGCCAGGGACCCCGGGCGCGCCCCGATCGTCGCCGTCCGGCGCATCGGGTGCGACCGGTGCATCCGGCGCATCCGCGACGCCGGCCGAGTTGCCGAACGATACGCAGTCGACCGAGATCCGCAAGGCGACCCAGGACGCCGCCGCGTACATCCGCGGCCTCGCGCAGTTGCGCGGACGCAATGCCGGATGGGCCGAGCGCGCGGTGCGCGAGGCCTTGAGCCTGTCGGCGACCGAGGCGCGCGCGCAGCATGTCGTCGACCTGATCGCGCAGGACCCGGCCGATCTCGCGCGCCAGCTCGACGGCCGCACCGTGACGACGACCGCCGGCACGGTGCACGTCGCGACCGCGCATGCGCCGCTCGTCGTGCTCGCGCCCGACTGGCGAAGCCGCTTCCTGTCGATCATCGCCGATCCGAACGTCGCGCTGATCCTGCTGACGATCGGCATCTACGGTCTGTTCTTCGAATTCGCGAATCCCGGCTTCGTGCTGCCGGGCGTCGCCGGCACCATCTGCCTGCTGATCGGGCTGTTCGCGATGCAATTGCTGCCGATCAGCTATGCGGGCCTCGGGCTCGTGCTGCTCGGTCTCGGCTGCCTCGTCGCCGAGGCGTTCCTGCCGACCTTCGGCGTGCTCGGGTTTGGCGGAATCGTGTCGTTCACGATCGGCGCATTGATGCTGATCGATACCGACGTGCCCGGCTACGGCATTCCGTGGCAGGTGATCGCGGGCCTCGCGGTCGGCGGCGGGCTGCTTGTCGCCGGCGTATCGAGCGTCGCGCTGCGCGCGCGGCGGCGGCCGGTCGTGACGGGCGCCGAGGCGATAGTCGGCAGCATCGGCGAAGTGCTCGACGACGGCCTGCGCGCCGACCAGCCGCAGGACGCGGCCGGCCCCGCCCCGTCGGCGGCGGGCTGGGCGCGCGTGCACGGCGAGCGCTGGCGCGTCGCGAGCAGCACGCCGCTGGCCGCCGGCTGCCGCGTGCGCGTCACCGGCCGCCACGGGCTGACGCTCACCGTCGCGCCGCTCTACGACGTGCCGGCACACGAACAACAACACCAGGGAGCACCGTCATGATGGGCTACACGTTCGGCTTCAGCGGCGTCCTGATCGTCTTCGTCGTGGTGCTGGTCGCATCGTCGATCCGCATCTTCCGCGAGTACGAACGCGGCGTCGTGTTCATGCTCGGCCGGTTCTGGAAGGTGAAGGGGCCGGGGCTCGTGCTGATCATCCCGATCGTCCAGCAGGTCGTGCGGATCGACCTGCGCACCGTCGTGTTCGACGTGCCCGCGCAGGACGTGATCACGCGCGACAACGTGTCGGTGAAGGTCAATGCGGTCGTGTATTTCCGCGTCGTCGATCCGGAGAAGGCCGTGATCCAGGTCGCGCGTTTCTTCGATGCGACGAGCCAGCTCGCGCAGACGACGCTGCGCGCGGTGCTCGGCAAGCACGAGCTCGACGCGTTGCTCGCCGAGCGCGAGCAGTTGAATGCCGACATCCAGAAGACGCTCGATGCGCAGACCGATGCGTGGGGAATCAAGGTGTCGACGGTCGAGATCAAGCACGTGGACCTGAACGAAACGATGATCCGGGCGATCGCGCGGCAGGCCGAGGCCGAACGCGAACGGCGCGCGAAGGTGATTCACGCGGAAGGCGAATTGCAGGCGTCGGAGAAGCTGCTGCAGGCGGCGCAGCGGCTTGCGCAGCAGCCGCAGGCGATGCAGCTGCGCTATCTGCAGACGCTGACGACGATCGCGGCGGACAAGAATTCGACGATCGTGTTTCCGCTGCCGGTGGATCTGCTGAGCGCGTTGCTGGAGCGGCTGGGCCCGCCGCGCGAGCGTTGAGACGCGCGTGTGGCGGCCCGCACGACGCCGCGGCCGATGCCGACGGGCGCAGGGCCGCGGCGGCCCGGCGCCCGGCCCGCGTCAGGCCAGCAGCTTGCGGTCGGTCTTGCCGTACTTGATCGACTTCTCGTCCGGGATCATCAGGCCCGTGTGCTCGTCGCGGCCCTGCAGCAGGAAGCGGGCGTCCGGGTTGCCGATCTGTTCGGCCGCGAGCTTGCTGTCCGCGCCGATCTCGCCCTTCTTCATCCGGTTGACGATCACGCCGGCCGCGGTGTCCTTGAAGTCGCGCAACATCCACGCGTCGCCGTCGCTGTCGCCGAACACCAGCAGCGGGCCGTAGCCCTTCTTCGACGCGAGCACGTTGCGGATGCCCACCGTCTTGCCGGGCCCCCAGTTGAAATGCCAGCCGGCCGGATAAGTGCTCGTGTACTTGCCGTCCTGCATGTCGAGCCGCAGGCCGATCACGTTCTCGGGCGGCACGCCGTAGCCATAGTTCGGATTGCCGGCGAATACGCGCACGACATCGTCGAGCGACGCGGTGCTCACGTACACGTCGATGCCGTTCGCACGCAGCGTGTGCATCACCGCGCGGATTTCCTCGTGAATGCGGATGCCGTGGAAATGCGTGTCGGCCACCACGCCGGCCTTGCCCGGCAGCGTTTTCGGGCTTTCGTAGCGGACCTTGCGCAGCGCGTCGCCGATACCGTAGTTGTTCGACGCTTCCGCCATCGCCTGCAGCTCGGCGGTCGTCATGTTCTTGTAGAAATAGATGATCCACTTGTAGCCGACTTCGAGCGGATGCGTGTCGCAGATCGCGTCGTACATGAAGTACAGCTTCGCGCGAAAATCCTTGAACTGGTCGGTCTCGCGAATCTCGTCGAGGCTCTTGTCGCCGCCGAGGCCCTTGTAGTTCGCATGGAGCCAGCGGTAGTCGGACTCGACGTCGGCGGCGAGATCCTCCATCGTCACCGGCTTGCCGTCGACGGTCGTGTAGTCCTTCATGAACGCGCCCTTCGGCACGTCCTTCCACATCACGCCGACGAACTCGTCCGGCGTCAGCTTGTACTGCAGATGGTTGATCTGGTACATCAGCAACGCCTCTTCGCAGTCGTTCATGATGCACGTGTTGTCCCAGTCGAACACCGCGTACGGGCGGCGCTTTCCGTCGTAGCGCGCGCTCGCGACGCCGTGCCGGTCGAGCACCGCCTGCAGGCGCGCGGCGTTGAACGGCGACCACCGGCCCGGGTCCAGCGCGTCCGGCGCGGTCGCGCTCTTCGCGCCGGCCATGCCGGCCTTGAGCATCAGCGGCGTCGCAGCGGTCGCAGCGGCAAGGGTGTTCATGAACTTGCGGCGTTGCATGGTCTCTCTCCGTGGAATTGTCGAATCGGCTTGGGTCGCTGCCCCGCGCAACGCGCGGCACACCCGCTCCGCGAAGCCGGAAAGGCTTCGAATCGGGGGCGAATGATGTGACGAAATTATTTCGGCAATTTGACAGCGTCTCGCCACGACACGACGGGGAATTGATCCGGCGCGACATACCGGGCCGGCGCCGCCACCGCGCACGCGCTCCGGCCGGCCCTCCCGCACCGGCCACGTGCACGGCGACGGCCATCCGGCCCCGACCGCCGGAAACCTAGAGCGTCCCCTCCATTTCGGCCTTCATTAGGAGAAGCCCTCACCTCCGCGCCACGTCGAACCGGCTATGATCTTTACATCGATCAATGACACATTAAATGCTGACTGAATAATTCGCCCGCGTCGCCGAACGCAGGCCGATACATGGAGACGCAACATGCCCGATCATCCGCTGCCGGAAGTCCATCTCGACGAGCTGCCGCAATTCCGCGCGGTCCAGCAGCTTGCCTATCGCTGCGTCGAGACCGTCGGCGCGATGCTCTACCCCGGCATCACCGAGAAGGAGGCCGCGCGCCTGCTGACCGAATGGCTGCAGGACAACGGCGTGCACGACTGGCTGCACAAGCCGTTCGCGTGGTTCGGCGACCGCACCGCGTTCGAAGGCTTCTCGGGCCTGAAGCACATGGGCGGCTTCAACCTCGCGTTCTTCCCGAGCAACCGCCAGCTCGAGACCGACATGCCCGTGATCCTCGACGTCGCGCCCGTGCTCGACGGGATCGTCGCGGACGTCGGCTACGCGCACTGTCTCGGCCAGAACCCGATCCTCGAACAGCTGCAGGACGACCTGATGGACCATCGCGACATGATCGTGCGGCTGGTGAAGGAGCGTCGCCCGATGGCCGAGGTCGCACAGGCGGTCGACGCGCTGTGCCGCCGCCAGGGCGTCGAGCCGCGCCACAAGGCCTATCCGTTCAAGGTGCTCGCGCATCGCGTCGCGAAGATCCACAAACTGTCGACACCGCGCTTCGTCGCGCGCTTCGGGCTGAACGCGACGCGCAACCTGCTGCTCGACCAGGGCCGCGCGGCGAAGCAGCAGGGCTGGTCGCCGCTGTGGTCGATCGACCGCCGCTCCGAACACGCGCCGGTGCCGGGCCTGTGGGCCGTGGAGCCGCATCTCGGCTTCGCCGGCGTCGGCGCGAAATTCGAGGAACTGCTGGTGATCACCGACGACGACGCGTACTGGCTTGACGACGACCTGCCGCACGTGCGCCGCTGGCAGCGCCGCCAGGCCGAACGCGCGCAGGCCGTCGCGAGCGTGCCGGCGGCCGCCTGACACGAACGCCGCCTTCCACCGAATCCCTGAACGACGGACTCACGATGCAGCCTCTTTCCGATGAAGCGCCGCTGGCCCTGTTCGAATCGGTTCACAGCGAGACGGCCGTCGCCTCCGGCGACCTGACGCTCGCGGTCAGGACCTGGGGCGACCCGGCCCGCTCGCCGGTCGTGCTCGTGCACGGCTACCCCGACGACAGCAGCGTCTGGCAGCACGTCGCGCCGCTGCTCGCGCGCAAGCACTACGTGATCGCCTACGACGTGCGCGGCGCGGGCCTGTCAGGCGCGCCGAAGCGCACGGCCGATTACCACCTCGCGAAGCTGACCGACGACTTCATCGCGGTGATCGACGCGCTCTGCCCCGGCCGCGCGGTGCACCTGATCGCGCACGACTGGGGCTCGATCCAGGGCTGGGAGTTCGTCACGGATCCGCGGCTCGCCGGCCGCATCGCATCGTATACGTCGTGCTCGGGGCCGTGCCTCGACCACGTCGGCTTCTGGCTGCGCGAACGCGTGCTGCATCCGACGCCCGCGTCGTTGGCCAGGCTCGGCGGGCAGCTCGTGCGCTCGTGGTACGTGTATCTGTTCCATCTGCCGTTTATCCCCGAGCTCGGCTGGCGGCTGTGGCTCGGCCGCGCATGGCCGGGCCTGTTGCGACGGGTCGAGAAGACCCCCGCCACGCCGCGCCCGACGCAGGCCGACGACGGCGCGCGCGGCGTGCGCCTCTATCGCGCGAACTTCATCCGCTGCCTGTTCGCGCCGCGCGAGCGCTACGCGCACGCGCCGGTGCAGACGATCGTGCCGCTCGGCGACAAATATGTGAGCCCGGCGCTGTCAGAGAACCTGTCGCGCTGGGTGCCGCAGTATTACCGCCGCGAAGTCGCGGCCGGCCACTGGCTGCCGCTCGCCGATCCCGCGCGCTTCGCGGGCCTCGCCGAACAGTTGATCGACGCAGTCGAATCGGGCGACGAGCCGCCCGCGCTCGCAAACGCACGCCGACGCGCGACCAGCGGCCGCTTCAGCGGCAAGGTCGCGGTCGTCACCGGCGCGGGCAGCGGCATCGGCCGCTGCGCGGCGCTCGCATTCGCCCGCGAAGGCGCGACCGTCGTCGCGTGCGACATCGATCTCGCGAGCGCCGAGCGCACCGCGCTGCTGCTCGGGCTGACCGGCGCGCAGGCGCATGCGAAACGCGTGGACGTCGGCTCCGCCGACGAGATGGAAGCGCTCGCGGCATGGGTCGGCAGCGAACTCGGCGGCGCCGACGTCGTGATCAACAACGCGGGCATCGGCATGGCCGGCGGCATTCTCGACACGAGCGAACGGCACTGGGAGCGCATCCTGCACGTGAACCTGTGGGGCGTGATCCACGGCTCGCGGCTGTTCGCGCAGCAGATGGCCGCACGCGGCACGGGCGGCCACATCGTCAACACCGCGTCGGCCGCCGCGTTCGGGCCGTCGCGCGACCTGCCTGCGTACGCGACGACGAAGGCCGCCGTGCTGATGCTCAGCGAATGCATGCGCGCGGAACTCGCGGAAAAAGGCATCGGCGTGACGGCCGTCTGCCCCGGCTTCGCGGAAACCGGAATCATGGCGTCGACGCAATACGCGGGCGCCAACGCACAGGACGAAGCGCGGCTGCGCAAACGCGCGACGAAGCTGTACCAGATGCGCGGCCTGAAGCCGGAAACCGTCGCGCAGGCGATGGTCGACGGCGTGCTGCGTAACCGGCCGGTCGTGGCCGTGGGCACCGAGGCGCACGCGCTGCGCTTCGTCGGCCGCTTCATGCCGTGGCTCGGCCGGATGCTCGCCCGCGTCAGCATGGCATCGCATTGACGGCGCGGCGCGCCGCACAGGAACGGAGACACAGATGACCGCTACCGCCGACTATCACAAGATCAAGGCCCGGCACGTGAAGTTCGACTTCAGCGACACGCCGATCACCTGGGTGCCCAACGACCCGGGCAGCACGCACATCATCAACACGCTGAACCTGCTGTTCCCGGAAGGCGAACTGTGGTTCTGCCGCGTATACAACAAGGCGCTGCCGAACATCACCGATGCGCGCCTGCGCGACGAAGCCGAAGGCTTCCTGCGCCAGGAAGCCGTGCATTCGCGCTCGCACGGGGGCGTGCTCAAGCATTACTACGACCGGCACGGGATCGACACGAAGCCGTTCACGCAGAAGCTGAACTGGCTGTTCACGCGCGTGCTGGGCGAAGCGCCGTTCGGGCTGAAGATCGGCCACACGCGCTTCTGGCTGCGTCAGCAGCTCGCGGTGATCGCGTCGCTCGAACATTTCTTCGGCTATCTCGGCAACTGGGTGCTCAACGCGCACGGGCTCGACGAAGGCCGCGCCGACCCAACGATGGTCGACCTGCTGCGCTGGCACGGCGCGGAGGAAGTCGAACACCGGACCGTCGCGTTCGACATCTACAACCACATGGGCGGCAACTATCCGGAACGCTGCGTGCACATGGCGTTCGTGATCGTGCTGCTGCTCTACTTCATCACGAGCGGCGCGAAATTCATGTACCGGCGAGATCCCGCCGCCGGCCGTTATCCGGGTTTCGTGCTGTCGTGGTGGAAGGGTTCGCGACGCGGGCACCTGCCGTCGTTCTGGAAGGTGATCGGCGCGGCGCTGCGCTATTTCAGGCCGGGCTATACGCCGCACCACGAAGGCTCGACCGAGCAGGCGCTCGCGTATCTGGCGCGCTCGCCGGCCGCGCAGGCGGCCGCGCACGGCGGCAACTGGGGCACGACGAAGGGCGCGTGACCGGGTCCGCAAGCGGTGTTCGCGGCGGTTTCGGCGGGGGTGCCGGCCGAAATGCGTACAATCGCGGCTTCATTTCCCGGAGGTGCCGCGATGGCCATGAAGAAAACCGATCTAGAAAAGAACAAGGCGCTCAAGCTGACGCACGCGATGAAGCAGTCCGGCTCCGCCCGCTTCGGCAAGGGCGCCGAGGACGCGGCGAAGCTCGACCGCCGCGCGCAGCGCAAGCTCGACCAGGAGCAGGGCCTCGTGCCGTTCGCGTGCAAGCTCAACGCCGACCTCGTCGAACAGCTGAAGGCACGCGCCGCCACGCATCCGAACGGGATGACGGGCCTGCTGTCCGAACTGCTCGTCAACGGCCTCGCCCAGCGCGACGCGTGATCGCCACATATCTCGAAAATTGTCGTTGACAACGCCGTACGACATCGACAAACTCGTTCGCATGCCTACGTTCAAGCTCATCGCCATCGCGAATCATTGCCCGGTGAACATTCGAAAGAATGGATCACGGGAGGCGCTTGTGCGTTAGCATCCGAGCAGTACCGCATGTCACACAAGGCCTCACCGGAAACGGATGAGGCCTTTTTGTTCTGGTGCGCGTCATCCGTCCGGCTCAACGAATGGAGAAGACGATGGACCAGGCAAGCCCGTTGTTCGACCGTCCCGATTCGCGCCGCGTCGGCGCGATCGCGTTACCGACCGTCGTGATCCGTTTCGCGGTCTCGCCGCGCACGACGCTGACCTGGCGCGCGCCGAGCGATGCGGAAATCCGCGCGCACGGCGCGCCGCTGTGGATCACGCGGCCGCCGAGCGTCGACGACTACTGGGTACAACCCGGCGACGTGCTGCGCATCGCGCGCGGCGATCGCATCTGGCTCGGCACCGATGACGACCGGCCGGCCGAGGCATCGATCACGACGGCGTACGTGAAGCGCGGCGAACGGCTGAGACGCACGCTCACGCGAATGCAACGTTTGCTCGTCGGACGATGGCGAAGACGGGATTGACGATGCGCGCTCACGCGCGTGACGGGATGCCGGGACGCGCGGAATCAGCGCATCCGGAAACGGACGCACCCGCGACGCGACGCGTCGCAGGTGCGCATCGAATGACGCGGCACGCACGTGCGTGCCGCGAGCGATCGCGCGCCGTGCGCAACCCTGACATGCATCACGTGCATCAGGTGCTGGCGGCGAGACGCGGGCCCGTGCTGCGAGGCGTGGAATCGAGGTCGGGGCGTTGCGCCGCCTGCGAGGTCACCCACGGGTCGATGCCTTGCTTTTGCACCTCCTCGAGAAATGACACCCGCGTACGCCAGTAATCCGCCTGTAATTTCGCATCGATGACGCGCTGTTCGGCTGCGAACAGTTCCATGCGCGCCGTCACGAGCATCGACGCAGCGGTTTTTTCCGGCGTGGGGGCGTGCCGCATCGCCCAACGGCTGATCCAGTTCAACATGCTGACCTCCGTGATGACGGACGAACCCGCATCGGGCAATCGCAACCGGTCGCGCCTGCCCGAATGCGCAACGACCGTCACCGCGCTTCACCGCCTGGCCTGCACGGACTGCGACTCCCCCGCGTCGGCAACAACTGGCGCGACGTGTGTGCGCGGTGTATCTATCCTAGAAAGACTTGCCGGTTAACGCGATGACGTCTTGCAATCTTTTACACAGAAACCACAGTCCGGCTCGCACCGCGAAATGACAGTTGCGGACGCGACGGCTTCGGAGCAGGATAGCCCGATATCTGCAACCGCCTGGACTGACGAATGGCCGCTGCACGCCGCCGCGCACCCGCGCCGGTCATGCGCGCGCGCGTTGCGTCCGTCCTGTGTTGGCCCCTCTTGCGGGCGTGCCGTTGCAGTCGCATACCGTCGCGTGGCGGCCATGCACCGCATGTCGATCATGCCGTTGCGCCCGCATCGGCCCACACGTCCCGCCCGCCATCGAATCGTTTCCATCGTTTCTACCTGCCCGCCTCGTCCGAACCGGTAAAATGCGCGCCTTCGTCGCGCGGCCGACCTGTCCGACCGTTCGCGCGAACGCTGCCGATCGTACCCCGCAACTATATCGTCCGAGCTATCCGCGCTATTACAATCCGCCGATAGCGTCGCAATAGTGGCTGGTTACAGTAGGCCGGCCTCGCCGCTGCCTTACAACAATTCGGCATAAACAACAAGCAACACGACAACCCGACCGGAGAAACGCCTTCATGGAATCCATCAAGCGGTATTTCGGCTTCGACGAAGCCGGCACCGACTTCCGCACCGAAATACTCGCGGGCGTCACCACGTTCCTGACGATGGCCTACATCATCTTCGTCAACCCCGCGATCCTCGGCGATGCCGGCATGCCCAAGGAATCCGTGTTCGTCGCGACCTGCCTCGTCGCGGCGCTGGCGTCGATCATCATGGGGCTGTACGCGAACTACCCGATCGCCTGCGCGCCCGGCATGGGCCTGAACGCGTATTTCGCGTATACGGTCGTCAAGGGGATGGGCTTCACGTGGCAGGCCGCGCTCGGCGCCGTGTTCATCTCCGGCTGCCTGTTCCTGCTCGTCACGCTGTTCCGCGTGCGCGAGGCGATCGTCAACGGCATTCCGAAATCGCTGCGCATCTCGATCACCGCCGGCATCGGCCTGTTCCTCGGCATCATCTCGCTGAAAACCTCGGGCGTGATCGTCGGCAGCCCGGCCACGCTCGTCACGCTCGGCGACCTGCACAAGCACGACACGATCCTCGCGATCATCGGCTTCTTCACCATCGTCACGCTCGACCACCTGCGCGTGCGCGGCGCGATCCTGATCGGCATCATCGGCGTCACGATCCTGTCGTTCTTCTTCGGCGACAACCAGTTCCACGGCGTGTTCTCCGCGCCGCCGTCGATCGACGCGACGCTGTTCAAGCTCGACATCGGTGCCGCGCTGTCGACCGGCATCATCAACGTGATCCTCGTGTTCTTCCTCGTCGAACTGTTCGACGCGACCGGCACGCTGATGGGCGTCGCGAACCGCGCGGGCCTGCTCGTCGAAGGCAAGATGAACCGCCTGAACAAGGCGCTGCTCGCCGACAGCACCGCGATCGTCGCGGGCTCGGTGCTCGGCACGTCGTCGACCACCGCGTATATCGAAAGCGCGTCGGGTGTGCAGGCCGGCGGCCGCACGGGCGTGACGGCGATCACCGTCGCCGTGCTGTTCCTCGCGTGCCTGTTCATCGCGCCGCTCGCCGGCGTCGTGCCGGCCTACGCCACGGCACCGGCACTGCTGTACGTGTCGTGCCTGATGCTGCGCGAGATGGTCGACGTGCCGTGGGACGACGCGACCGAAGCCGTGCCGGCCGCACTGACCGCGCTGCTGATGCCGTTCACTTACTCGATCGCGAACGGCGTCGCGTTCGGCTTCATCGCGTACGGCGGCCTGAAACTGCTGACGGGCCAGGCCCGCACGGTCAAGCCGATCGTGTGGATCATCGCGGCCGTGTTCCTGTTCCGCTTCTTCTATCTCGGCAGCGAGTGACGCACGCGCGCCCCCGTGAGCTGCAAGATGAAATGAAAACGCCACCTTCGGGTGGCGTTTTTGTTGTGTTCTCGATTTGGCTACGCGCGTGGAGCGAGTGAGCGCCGGTCAAGCTTCCGCCTGCCGGAGCACCCAGCGCGCGAAGGTCTGCAGCGGCCCTTCGCCCAGTTCCAGCGCATCGGGCAACACGAGACAGAAGCGCTTGACCACGCCCCGCCCGTCGGGCCACGGCGCCGCGAGCAACCCTTGCGCGATCTCGGCGTCGACATAGAGACGCGGCACCAGCGCGACGCCGAGCCCGGCCAGCGCCGCCGCGATCAGCATCGAGTAAAGGTCGTAGCGTGCGCCGGCGGCCGGATTGCTCACCGGCAACCCCGTTTCCTGCACGTACGCCGACCACGCATCGGGCGTCTGGCGCTTGTGCAGGCGCGGCAGCGTGCCCAGCAACATGTCCGGCTGCCCGCCCGCGAGCAGCGACGGATGGCAGACCGGCACCAGCACCTCCTCGCACAACCGGTACGTGTGCATGCCGGCCCAGGCCGGATGTTCGAAGTGAATCGCCGCATCGAAACCGCTGCCGGCCAGCACGAACGGCTCCGCGCGATCGGCGAAGTGCACCGTGATGTTCGGATGCTGCGTCTGGAATTCCTTGAGCCGCGGAATCAGCCAGCGCGTCGCGAATGTCGGCGTCACGGCGATATCGACGCTGCCGCCGTCGCCGGGCTGCCCCATCATGTACTGGCTGTCGCGCTCGAGCCGGTCCAGCACTTCGCGAACCTGCGCCGCGTAGCGCACGCCGTTCGGCGCCAACCGCACGCGGTTGCCGACCCGCTCGAACAGCGCGACGCCCAGGAACGTCTCCAGCCGGCCGATCTGCCGGCTGATCGCGCCTTCCGTCAACGCCAGTTCGTCGGCGGCGCGCGCAAAGCTTCCATGCCGCGCCGCGGCCTCGAATGCCATCAATGCCGAATTGCTCGGAATCCTGCGTCGCGTCACGATTGCTCCCGGTCCGACCGCCGTCGGTCATGGCTTGATCAAATGTCATTGAACGGTGACGAATCATCGTTTTTCGCCCGTCGTGCCGCTCATTATCATGACAAAAACTCAACCCGTCGAGCCAGCCGTTCGATTCCGAAGGCCGCTCGCCCCACGTGGAGAAGTCATGATCTATGCCGTTGAATGCAGCATCGCCGAGCCCGCCGTCGAAGCCGAATGGAACGACTTCTACAGCCGGATCAAACTGCCGGCGCTGATTTCCGTATCCGGCTTTCGCACGTCGCAACGCTTTCGCGCGCTCGGCGACGACGGCCCCGTCTACCTCGCGCTGCATACGATCGACGGCCCGGACGTGCTGACGTCGGCCGAGTATCGCGACAAGGGCGGCGGCAATTTCGCGCGCTGGCAGCCGCACATCGTCGAGTGGCGCCGCAACGTATACGACTGCGCGGCACCCGCGCCGGCCGTCTCCGGCCATCAATGGCTGGCCGTTTGCGACGACCTCGCCCCGTTCGCGCGAGCAGGTATCGCAGCCACGGCCATGCATGCAGTCGCGCTGGATCGCCGACCGGCGGCGCGCTGGCTGGCCGTCCTCGCGCACGATCAGGCTCGGCTCGCGTCCGATGCCGCGATCCGGCTCTATGCGCCGATGGGTGACCGACTCGTCAGCGCGCCGACGTCGGCAACTGCACGCTGACCGGAGTCCGACCATGCCCAGCGTCACGATTTTGATCCCCGAGGCGAGCATGCCGACCAGCGCGGCGCTCGACGCGTTGTCGTCGGCCTGCGAGAGGCTTTGTACCGATGTGTTGAGCGCCGCACCCGGCACGGTCCATGTCGTATACATGCCGGTCCGGCACGGCTGCGGACGTCCGATCAGCGCGGAGATCCGCTTTCGCATCACATCATTTCGCACCACTGAACTGATGGACCGGTTCATGACGGAACTGGATCACGAGATTCTTAGCCACACCGGATTCGTCGCACGGATCCGCTGCTTCGGCTACGACACCACCCACCTTCACGCCCGACATTGATCCATGAGCGCCCCCGTTCCCCGCCCTTCTTTCCCGCGTCGCCAGGTCGGCGATTTCACGGTGACCGCGATCAGCGACGGCACGCTGACGGCCGGCCTCGACCTGCTGTCGAACATCGACGTCGACGACGCGATCGGCATCATGCACAGGGCCGGCATACACGCGCCGTCCGACGTCAACATCAACTGCTATGTCATACGCGGGAACGGGCGCACCGTGCTCGTCGACACCGGCGCCGGCGGCATCCGGAACTGGGGCGGCTTGCTGCGTCCGTCGCTGTCGCGAGCCGGCATCGATGCACGCGATATCGACACGGTCCTGCTGACGCACGCACATCCGGACCACATCGGCGGCCTGCTCGACACGGACGGACAGCCGGCCTTTCCGCAAGCGGAGGTGTTCATTCACGAACGGGAACGCGCGTTCTGGCTGGACGACGGCATGTACGAGCGGGCAAGCGAGCGCGCACGCGGCAATTTCCGGATCGCGCGGCGCACGTTCGACGTGTATCGCGCGCAGCTACGCACCATCGAAGCGGCAGGCGACGTGCTGCCCGGCATCGTCGCAGTGCCGCTGCCGGGGCACACGCCCGGCCACACCGGCTATCGCGTCGAATCGCTCGGCGAGCGCCTGCTGATCTGGGGCGATCTCGTGCATTTCGCGCCGATTCAAGTTGCTCGCCCCGACGTGTCGATCGCGTTCGATCACGATCCGTCGCAGGCATCGTCGACGCGCGCGGCCACGCTCGCCGAAGTCGCTTCGGATAACTTGCTGATTGCGGGAATGCACCTCGCCGACACGGGCTTCGCACGCATCGCGCGCGCGAACGGCGCAACCGGCGACGCGTACGTGCTGAGCGGCGCGGATTGAGCGAAACGGAACGTGGGAACGCGCGCACGCCAGCGCGCGGCAAGACGCTCGAATCGTGCCGGGCATCGTCCCGCGCGGGTGCACTACAGGACGAGCATGCGCCGATATGACACGGGCGCCGGTATCCGACGCCCGCTCCGTCGCTGCCCGGTCGTCCGGTTCAGCGCCAGTTCGCCTCGTAGAAGCGCACGTAGCCGCTGCGCAGCGTCACGCATTGCGCGCGCGTCTCGGACAGCAACCGCCGTGCGGCCGCCTCGATACGCTCGCGGTGCTGATCGTACGCACCGACCATGTCCTCGAAGCGCGGCGATGCCGCACCGAAATGATCCTCCAGCGCCTCGGCGGTGATCTGACATTGGACGCGCTCGCCATTGACCAGCGCCGTGAAACCAAGCATCAGGTCGCGCCCCGAATATTCGGGCTTCTCATTCGTGAAATGGATCTGCATGGGAGCCGCCTTGTCCGGTAGAAAGCAAATGACCGCGTCCGTCGTCCGCTACCGGCCGGACGAAAATTTACGCGGGCTCGCCGGCAGAGGCAGATCCACGGGGGTATGGCGCGGACAACGCGTGCCGGTTGCATTCCACTGTAGACGGTTTCGCGCAGGAGGCAAAATTTACGATGTGCGTCGTTCCGACGCGCTTTTTCATCAGACCAGCGCGACATCCGGCACCGTTTTTCCGAGCGGCGTCAGTGGGGATCGGTGGGCCAGATGTTCAGTGCGATCGCGGCGGTCGTGGCACCTACCGCGATCGCGGCGGCCCCGTATTGCACCGCATCGCTCAGGTCGAACAGCAGACCGTGGATCGCGACGGCGATGCCGCCCAGCATGATGAAAGTGGCGATGGCCGCCAACACGACTCTCAGTTCCGTCCGAACCATGATGGGTCTCCCGAACGGATGCATGTCACGTCGCATGCATGTTGCGATGCGGAACACGGCGCGTGCGTGCTCCACTTTCATCATTGCAGGCGGACGCTTAAAAGCAAGGGGGTTTTGTACGCAGTCGCACAACGCGCGCGGCGCTTGTATGATGAGGCGATATCGATGGCGGCGGCCCGAGTGGCGGATGGTGCGGTGCAAAGCGTGAGCTGGGGTCGACCGCGAAGCATGCGGCTTCAGTAAGCGCTAAAGCGCTAACTCCGGCCGACCGCGAAGCATGGGGCCCCAGTAAGCGCTAAAGCGCTAACTGGGGCCGACCGCGAAGCATGGGACCAGAGTAAGCGCTAAAGCGCTAACTCTGGTCGACAGGAGACAAGACATGCCTCAACCTTTCGTGCTGCCCGCCACCGCGGGCCGCAACGACCTGCTCGCGCAGGCGCATGCCCGTTCGACCGCGGTCGGCCTGCGCGCAAACGAGCGCCCCGATTTCTCGCCGCTGTCGCGGCTCGCGCTGCGCGAACTGCTCGACACGAACCACGCATTGTTCGCGCACGCGCGCCCGGTGATGGAGAACCTCCACGCGCAGATCGCCGACACGCAAAGCCTCGTGCTGCTCACCGACGCCGACGGCGTGATCCTGCACAGCATCGGCGACGCGGACTTCATCGAAAAAGCGAACCGCGTCGCGCTGTGCACCGGCGTGTCGTGGGCCGAAGGCGCACGCGGCACCAACGCGATCGGCACCGCGCTCGCATCGGGCCAGGCGGTCGCCGTGCACGGGTCCGAACACTTCCTGCGCGCGAACCATATCCTCACCTGCTCGTGCGCGCCGATCATCGACCCGTTCGGCCGCACGCTCGGCACGCTCGACGTGAGCGGCGACCCGCGCGGCTTCAGCCCCCATACGCTCGCGCTCGTGCGGATGTCCGCGCAGTTGATCGAGAACCATCTGTTCGCGAACCAGTGCGCGGAAGCATTGCGGCTGCGCTTCCACGCCCACGAGGATTGCGTCGACTCGCTGTTCGCCGGGCTCGTCGCATTCGGCCCCGACGGCGGGCTGATCGCCGCGAACCGCAGCGCGCAATTCCAGCTCGGCGCGACCTTCGATGCGTTGCAGCATCAAGGCTGCGATGCGCTGTTCGGCATGCATTTCGGACAGCTCGCGCAGCAGGCGGCCCGCGCACCCGGCGCACCGTTCCGCCTCACGCTGTCGACCGGCGTGCGCGTGCTCGCGCGCTGCGAATTCGCGGAAGCGCACAAGACGGCCGTCGCCGTCACGCCACCCGCGCCCGCCGCGCGCACACGGGCGCCGGACCCCGACGCGATCACGTTCGCGACGCTCGACACCGGCGATGCGCGGATGGCCGCCGTGCTCGAACGCGTCGCGAAGATTCGTGGGCGCGACCTGCCGTTGCTGATCCTCGGCCAGACCGGCACCGGCAAGGAATGGCTCGCGCGTGCGCTGCACCAGGCCTCGCCGCGCGCGGACGGCCCGTTCGTCGCGGTCAACTGCGCGGCGCTGCCGGATTCGCTGATCGAGGCCGAATTGTTCGGCTACGAGGACGGCGCCTTCACCGGTGCGCGCAAGCGCGGCAGCCCCGGCAAGATCGCGCAGGCCGACGGCGGCACGCTGTTTCTCGACGAAATCGGCGACATGCCGCTCGCGCAGCAGGTCAGGCTGATGCGCGTGCTGCAGGAGCGCGCGGTGATGCCGCTTGGCGGCGCACGCGCGGTGCCGGTCGACGTGCGCGTGGTCTGCGCGACCCACCGCGACCTGCGTGCGATGATCGCCGAAGGCACGTTCCGCGAAGACCTGTTCTACCGGATCAACGGCCTTGCCGTCACGCTGCCGCCGCTCGCCGCGCGCACCGACCTGCCGGCACTGGTCGAGCGGATCCTCGCGCGGCTCGGTCGCAGCGAGCCGATGCCGAGCCGCCTCGCGACCGACGTGCTCGACGCGTTCATGCGGCACCGCTGGCCCGGCAACCTGCGGCAAATGACCAACGTGCTGCGCACGGCCGGCATGCTCGCCGAAGATGAAGCCGAAATCACGCTCGCGCACCTGCCCGACGATTTCTGGCTCGACTGCGACGACGCGCCCGCGGCGGAGGCCGCGCCGTCCGACACGCGCGAAGCAACCACACTGCAGAGCCACCAGGCCGCGGTGATCGACGCGGTGCTCGCGCGGCACGGCGGCAACGTGTCGGCCGCCGCACGGGAGCTCGGACTCGCGCGCAATACCGTTTACCGCTACCTGCGCCGACACTGACGTCCCGTGCCGGCTGCCCGACGGGCGCCGGCCGCACCGCCTTCGGGTATGCTTGGCGCTTGCCTTGTGTTACCGCCGCGCCGCCGCCCGCTTCGCCCCATGACCGATCCCGACCACCCGCCTCTCGTACGCATCGAGCCGCTCGGCGCGACGTTCGACGCGCCCGATTCGCTGACGCTCCTCGAGGCCGCCGCGTTCGCGCACGTCCGGCTGCCGCGCTCGTGCCGTAACGGCACGTGCCGAAGCTGCCTGTGCAGGATCGTCAGCGGCAGCGTACGCTATACGATCGAATGGCCGGGCCTGAGCCGCGAGGAAAAGGCCGACGGCTATACGCTGCCGTGCGTGGCCGTCGCGACCTCGGATGTCGTGCTCGACGTGCCCGACGCGGTGATGATCGACTGAACGCGGCGCGCGGCCGTGCGCCGTCCCGCATCAAGCATGCCCGCCAGGAGAACGCGATGACCCAGTCCACCGATCGCATCGAGAAACAAGCCTTGCTCGCCGCGCCGCTGGCGCGCGTCTGGGAAGCCGTCAGCAATGCCGGGGAATTCGGCACCTGGTTCGGCGTGACGTTCGACGGACCGTTCGTCGCCGACCGGCCGCTGTTCGGCCGCATCACGCCGACGCGCGTCGATGACGACGTCGCCAAGGCACAGGAGCCGTATGCCGGCACCGTGTTCGAAATCGTCGTCGATCGCGTCGAGCCGAAGCAACGGTTTTCCTTTCGCTGGCACCCGTTCGCGATCGATCCGAACGTCGATTACGCGTCCGAGCCGATGACGCTCGTCACGTTCGCACTCGCCGAAGCGAACGGCGGCACGCTGCTGACGATCACCGAAACGGGTTTCGACCAGTTGATCGCAACGCGTCGCGCGAAGGCGCGCGAGATGAACGATCAGGGCTGGGCCGCGCAGATGATGCTGATCACGAAATATCTCGCGAAGCACGCGTAAGCGTGCCGCGCATCATTCCCGGCATCCGCGTGCCCGCATGCCCTCGCGGCGGGTGCGTGGCATAATCCGCTCCATCGTCGTTCATACGCCGCCCCGCGCATCGCATGCTGAGTCGTCGTTTCCGGAAGATCGTCAGTCTGATCGGGATGCTCGCCATCCTGATGACGGCGCTCGCGCCGACGATCTCGCAAGCGCTGACGACGCAAGACCGCGTCGATTCGCTGCTTGCCGGCTACTGCACGGCCGGGCCGGCGGGCGGCAACCATGCCGGCGATGCGTCGTCGAAAAGCCTGCAGGCCCATCTGCAGGCATGCGGCTATTGCAGCCTGCTCGCCCATACACCCGCCCTGCCCGCGCCCGAACTGACGTTCGCGGCCAACTTCCAACCGCTCCGGCATCGCGAAGCAACCCGCTTCGAAAGCCTGCGCCGCACGCAGCCGCTTACGGCCGCGCAACCGCGCGCACCGCCGCTCGCGTCCTGATTCGTCGTCACCGCGCGTGATGCCGTCGCGCATCACGCCGTCCGCACGCGCGCTGCGCGTGCATGCCGTGTCACGTTTCGCAGGACGATCTCATGTTCGACCGTATCGCTCGCGGCGTCGCGCCGTGCGTGCGCTCACCCGCCTCCGGCGGTTGCGCGTGCACGGACGCGTGGCCGTTCGTCGAATGCATCGTTCTCCTTGTCATTTCCAACCGGATCATCCCGTCATGAAAACCACTGCTTTCGTCCGCGGCGCACTCGTCGCACTCGGCTTCGTCGTCGCCCAGGCCGCTCACGCGCACGCACACCCGAAAAACCTCGAACCGGCCGCCGACGCCGCGCTGTCGAGCGCGCCGCACGCGGTCACGATCGACTTCAGCGAAACGCTCGAACCCGCATTCAGTTCGATCGCCGTCACCGACAGCCACGGACAATCGGTCGCCGACGGGAAATCCGCCATCGACGCCGGCAACCGGAAGCGGATGCATGTAGCGCTGGCGAACCTGACGCCTGGTACGTACACGGTCGCATGGGTTGCGGTAGCGAGCGACGGGCACCGCACGCAGGGCCGCTACACGTTCACGGTGAAATAACGCGCACGATGCCCGCGCGGCGACTTTCCCTACCCGATCAGGAACACACTCGATGAAACGCTCGATTCCGACCAGCCTGCTGTTTGCACTGCTGGCGCTGCAGGCGCCCGCCACGTTCGCCGCATCGGCCGTCCAGGCCAATGCATGCTGGATCCGCACGATGCCGGCGACGGTGCCGTCGTCCGGTTATTTCACGCTGAAGAACGACGGCGACAAGCCCGTCACGCTCACGGGCGTCGATACGCCCGCGTTCGGGATGGCGATGATGCACGAAACGCAGACGGCCGGCAGCACCGCGAAGATGGTTCACGTCGAAGCGGTCGACGTGCCCGCGCACGGCTCGGTGACGTTCAGGCCGAAGGGCTATCACGTGATGCTGGAGGAACCGCGCCAGCCCGTCGCGCCCGGCGCGAAGGTGCCGTTCCGGCTGCATTTCGCCGACGGCGCGACGGTGTCCGTGACCTGCGACGCGAAAGCGCCTTCCTACACCGGCCAGTAACGCCGCATCCGCAACGACCGAAGGAGATGCACATGAGCAAGGAACGCGTGCCGCTGGCCAGCCTGATCGTCCGCTACCGGACGCCGCTGAACGTCGCCGTGCTGATCGCCTGCGGGTTATGGGCGGCGTGGATCGCGTGGATGACGCGACCGTCCGCGATCGATTCGCCGTCGTCGATCGCCGCATACTGCGTGCGCGACGCACGCTGACGCGCCGCGCCGGTTCCGGCGGCGCGCCACGTCATTTTGGCGTGGCATCATCGCTTCATCCCGACCGCCGGAACCGCCTCTCGGAGCAACGCATGTCGATTCAGACCTGGATGCTGTTTGCCGCTGCCTATCTCGCGACGACGCTGTCGCCGGGCCCCAACGTGCTGCTCGTCATCCGCAACACGGTGCGCTACGGCTCGCGCGGCACCGCCGCGACGATCGCGGGCAACCTCGTCGCGCAAGGCGCGGTGGTCATGCTCGTCGCGTTCGGTGTCGGCGCGGTGCTGGCCGCGATGCCGCCGCTGTTCATCGCGATGAAGGTCGTCGGCGCCGCGTACCTGATCTTGTTGGGCATCCGGCAACTGCGCGGCGACCGCAACGCGCGCTCGCCCGACGGCCGGGCCGCGATCGTCGAGCCCGACCGCAGGAAGCTGTTCCGCGAGGCGCTGTTCGTGTCGGGCAGCAACCCGAAGACGATGATCTTCCTGTCGGCGTTCATGCCGCAGTTCATTGCACATGGTCGCCCGCTCGCGATGCAGTTCGTCGTGATGTACGTGACGATCGCATGCACCGTCGTCGTCGTGCACAGCGTCTATTCGTTCGGTGTGCGCCGGCTCCATCGCGGCATCGGCGTCGGCCCGTGGGTACGCGCGGCCAAGCGTGCCAGCGGGCTGCTGTTCGTCGGCCTCGGGATCAAGCTGCTGACTGCGCGGCAGGCGTAAGCATTCCTGCGGTGACGGCCGGTGCCACGGCACCGGCGGAACCGTCAGCCCTTCGATGCGGCCAGCACGGCCGCAATCTCGCGGAACGACGGCCGCGCGTCGATCTCCTCGTTCAAGCAGGCGGCCGCCAGCGCATCGAGCGCATGCGAACCTTCCCACGCACGCGGCTCGCATCGCGCCATCAACTCGCCGAGCAGATAGCCGAACGCCCTGACTTCCAGCCGTTCGAGCCGCGCCGCGCGCACGCGGTCGTTCACGTCGTAGACCGACGCCGCGCCGAAATCACCGAGCAGCGCGCCGCCCTTGCCGTCGTGCAGGATGTTGTGCGCGTACAGGTCGCCGTGCATGATGCCGCGCGCGTGCAGATGCGCCGCAACCGACGCGATGCCGAGCGCGATCCGCGATGCCTCGGCTGGCGCGAATCGCGCATCGGCCCCATATACATCGCGCGTGCAGGACGCGAAGCTCGGCGGCCCGGCGAGGTTCGTCAGTGCCGGATCGACCAATTGCATCACGAGGCCGTGCGTGCCCTCCGGATGGCCGTGCACCTTGCCGATCACCGGAATCATGTTCGGATGACGCCCGGCGTGCAGGCACGCGGCCATTTCGCAATCGGGCAAGCCGTCGCTCGTCACGGCCCCCTTGAACAGCTTGACCGCGACCGCGCGCGGCACCTGGCCGTCCCCCCGCCACTGCGCACGATAAATGACACCCGATGCGCCTTCGCCGAGCTTCTGTTCGAACGCGAGCGACGTCCAGTCGATGTTCGCGACGCCCGGCTCGGCCGACGCCGCTGCTTCCGGCGCGGCGCCGAACGGATTGCCCGCGGACGCGAGCCACGCGAGGCGCGGCAGGCGCAACAGCCAATCCGGCAGCGCGTCGAGCCGGTTCGCCGACAGCCGCACCAGTTCGAGCGCACGGCACGCGGACATTTCGGGCGGCAACGCGCGCAGCCGGTTGCCCGCGAGCATCAGCTTCTGCAAGCGCGAACAATCGCCGATTCCGGCGGGCAGTTCGTCGATTTCGTTGTCGGTCAGGATCAGCCAGCGCAGCGCGCGCGGCAGCGACCCGCGCGGCACCGTGCGGATCCGGTTCGCCTTGAAGCCGATCATGTCGAGCTGGGCGCACGTGCCGAGCACGTCGGGAAATTCGGTAAAGCGATTGCCCGACGCGAACAGGATGCGCAGGCGATGCAGCCGCGACAGGTCGTCCGGCAGCGCAGACAGCGCATTGCCGGACAGATCGAGCACTTCTAGCGTGTCGGCCAGATCGAATATCTCGCGCGGAAATTCGGTCAGCCCGCACGCGAGCTTGAGTTGCCGGGTGCCCGACAGCTGGCCGGCCTGCAGTTGTTCGAGGGTGGTGGTCACGGTGGAAAACGGGTAGCCATGGCGATGGTCGTCGGACCGATCGCCCGAATTCTACCGGGATCGCTTTCGCGTATCCGCTCGCCGTGTCACACCCCCTTCACAAACGCGCAATGTAACGCTACAATTCGGCCCCTTGCAGTGCCGACGTGGTGAAATTGGTAGACACGCTATCTTGAGGGGGTAGTGGCGAAAGCTGTGCGAGTTCGAGTCTCGCCGTCGGCACCAAATGCGGTTTTTCCGTGTTTCGTGCATCTGTAAAAACCCGCGACAGCGCATGGCTTCGCGGGTTTTTTTATTGCTTCGGCGATCCGCGACGAAGCGCTCGGTCAGATGGATGACAAACGTCGGCGCCTCGAACAACGCGACATCACCGTCGGACAGAGTCGGCATGGTTGCCGGACGCGCGTCTGTGAAAGATCGCGTCGATGCCGGCGTTGCCGGCGCGACGACTTCGCGTCACAGCACCGGCAACACCGCCCGGATATGCTCCGCAAATGTCGCCGTCAGATGCGACGGCCGCTTCCTGTCGAACCGCAGCGTAATACCCACCGCCGGCAACGGCGGCAGCCCGCGATCGCCGGCGAGAATCGCCAGATCGGCCGGCACCGCTGTCTGCGTCATCACCGCGAACGCCTGCCCTGAACGCACCAGTGCAGTCAGCCCCGCAAGACTGCTGCTCGCATACGCGACGCGATAATCGCGGCCCGCTCGCTGCAACGCCTCACAGGCCGCGATGTGATCGAGCGTATCGGGATCGGACAGTGCGAGCGGCAACGGATCGAACTGCGCGGCATCGAGCCCCGGATAACCGATCCAGACGAGTTGCTCGCGGCGGATGAAATCGTCGCTCGAATCGTCGTCCGGCATCGAGATCATCGCGAGGTCGACCGCCCGCTTGTCGAGTTGTTCGAGCAGCCGCGGCGTCGGCCCGCACACGACTTCAACGATCGCCTGCGGATGCTGGCTCGAAAACTGTCGCAGCAGCGATGGCAGGAACACGGCTGCGTAATCGTCCGGACAGCCGAACCGGATCGTGCCCGACAACCCGGTGCCGCACAGGTCGGCCATCGCCTCGTCGTGCTGCCGCAGGATGCGCTGCGCATGCACGAGCAGCCGCTCGCCGGGATGCGTCAGCACCACGCCGCGGCCGGTGCGCTGGAACAACGGCTGGTCGACGCTCTCCTCGAGCCGCCGCATCTGCTGGCTGAGCGCGGATTGCGTGCGGCCGACCCGCGCCGCCGCGCGGCTCAGCGAGCGCACCTCCGCGATGACGACGAACGAGCGTAGCAGGTCTATGTCGAGCGAACGTCCCAAGGTATTAGCTCCCTTTCTACCTTGCATAAGCACTATTCGTTTCCATAAAACCAGACCGGCGCCTAGACTGCAAGCGTTCCCTGGCCCTTGTCCGGAGAAGCCCGATGTCCCTGAACGACGACGCAATCTTCTGGCACAACGCCAGGCAGCACCTGATCCGCTACGGCGGCACGTTCGAGCCGATGATCATCGAGCGCGCACAAGGCAGTTTCGTCTACGACGCCGACGGCCGCGCGATCCTCGATTTCACGTCGGGGCAGATGAGTGCCGTGCTCGGGCACAGCCATCCGGAGATCGTCTCCGTCATCGTCGAATACGCGGGCAAGCTCGATCACCTGTTCAGTGGAATGCTGTCGCGCCCCGTCGTCGACCTCGCGACGCGCCTCGCCAACATCACGCCGCCCGGGCTCGATCGCGCGCTGCTGCTGAGCACCGGTGCGGAATCGAACGAAGCGGCGATCCGAATGGCGAAGCTCGTCACCGGCAAGCACGAGATCGTCGCCTTCGCGCAGTCGTGGCACGGGATGACGGGCGCGGCGGCGTCCGCCACGTACAGCGCCGGCCGCAAGGGCGTCGGCCCCGCCACTGTCGGTTCGTTCGCGATTCCGGCGCCGTTCACGTATCGGCCGCGCTTCGAGCGCAACGGCACCTACGATCCGCTCGCCGAACTCGATTACGCATTCGACCTGATCGATCGCCAGTCGAGCGGCAACCTCGCCGCGTTCATCGCGGAGCCGATCCTGAGCTCGGGCGGCATCATCGAATTGCCGGAAGGCTACATGGCGGCGCTCAAGCGCAAGTGCGAGGAGCGCGGGATGCTGCTGATCCTCGACGAAGCGCAAACCGGTGTCGGGCGCACCGGAACGATGTTCGCGTGCCAGCGCGACGGCGTGACGCCCGACATCCTCACGCTGTCGAAGACGCTCGGCGCGGGGCTGCCGCTCGCGGCCGTCGTCACGTCCGCGCGGATCGAGGAACGCGCGCACGAACTCGGCTACCTGTTCTACACGACGCACGTGTCGGACCCGCTGCCGGCGGCGGTCGGCCTGCGCGTGCTCGACGTGGTGCAGCGCGACGGCCTCGTCCAGCGGGCGAACGTGATGGGCAACCGGCTCCGGCGCGGGCTGCTCGATCTGATGGAACGCTTCGACTGCATCGGCGACGTGCGCGGACGCGGGTTGCTGCTCGGCGTCGAGATCGTCAAGGATAGGAAGACAAAAGAACCGGCGGACGGGCTCGGCGCGAAGATCACGCGCGAGTGCATGAACCTCGGGCTCAGCATGAACATCGTGCAGTTGCCCGGCATGGGCGGCGTGTTCCGGATCGCGCCGCCGCTGACGGTCAGCGAAGCGGAAATCGATCTCGGGCTGTCGCTACTGGAACAGGCGATCACGCGCGCGCAGTAAGCGGGCCGCCCGTCGGCGTCAGCGGAACCACGTGCCGCCGGCCCGTTGCAGGCCGGCGGCATCCAGCATCAACCGCCGAGATACGCCTGCTTGATCCGGTCGTTCGCGAGCAGGTTCGCGCCCGTATCGGCGAGCACCACGCGCCCCGTTTCGAGCACGTAGCCGCGATCGGCCACGCCGAGCGCCTTGTTCGCGTTCTGCTCGACGAGAAACACCGTGACGCCCTCGTCGCGAATCGTCCGGATGATGTCGAAGATCTGCGCGATCACGAGCGGCGCGAGACCGAGCGTCGGCTCATCGAGCAGCAGCAAGCGCGGCTTGCTCATCAGCGCGCGGCCGATCGCGAGCATCTGCTGCTCGCCGCCCGACATCGTGCCAGCCCGCTGCGCCGCGCGCTCCTTCAGGCGCGGAAACAGCTTGAAGACGTGCTCGATGCCGTCGTCGATCTCGTGACGGCTCGCGAAAAACCCGCCCATCTTCAGGTTTTCGAGCACCGTCAGGCTCGGGAACACGCGCCGCCCTTCCGGCGAGATCGCCATCCCCTGCCGCATGATCTGGTGCGTCGACATCGCGGTGATGTCGTTGCCCTCGAACAGCACGCGGCCCGACGATGCGCGCGGCGTGCCGCACACGGTCATCATCAGTGTCGTCTTGCCGGCGCCGTTGCTGCCGATCAGCGTGACGATCTCGCCCTTGTTCACCTCGATCGACACGCCCGCGAGCGCCTCGACCGCGCCGTAGTGCGTATGGACCTGTTCCAGCTTCAGCATCACTCTTCCCCCAGATACGCCTTGATCACGCGCGGGTCGTTGCGAACCGCTTCCGGCGTGCCGATCACGATCGGCCGGCCGTGCTCCATCACGAGGATGCGGTCCGACACGCCCATCACGAGGCTCATGTCGTGTTCGATCAGCAGCACCGACACGCCGAACTCGTGGCGCAGCTTGTCGATCAGGTGCTGCAGTTCGATCTTCTCCTGCGGGTTGAGACCGGCCGCCGGCTCGTCGAGCATCAACAGGCGCGGCTCGGTGATCATGCAGCGCGCGATCTCCAGGCGCCGCTGGTGCCCGTACGACAGCGTGCCGGCCTGCCGGTTGGCGACCGCCGTCAGCCCCATCCGGTCGAGCCATACGGCCGCGCGTTCGAGCGCTTCCTTCTCCGCGCGGCGATACGCGGGCGTCGCGAACAGGCCGTGCAGCATCCCCGACTTCACCTTGCGATGCTGCGCGACGAGCAGGTTCTCGACGACCGTCAGCGACTTGAACAGGCGGATGTTCTGGAACGTGCGCACGAGACCCTTCAACGCGATCTTGTGGCTCGGCAACCCGGCGATCGCGTGGCCGTCGAGCACGACGTCGCCGCCGGTCGGCTTGTAGAAGCCGCCGACGCAGTTGAACACCGTGGTCTTGCCCGCGCCGTTCGGCCCGATGATCGCGAACACCTCGTTGCGGCGCACGTCGAAATCGATACCGTCCACCGCGAGCAACCCGCCGAAGCGCATCTGCAGCCCGGCGACCTTCAACAGTTCCGTATTCGCGCTCATTGCGGCAGCTCCACGTGGGGACGGCTCGCGGGCAGCAGGCCCTGCGGACGCCACATCATCATCAACACCATCACCAGACCGAAGATCAGCATCCGGTACTCGGCGAAGCCGCGCGCGACTTCCGGCAGCACGGTCAGCAGGATCGCCGCGAGAATCACGCCGAGCTGCGAACCCATCCCGCCGAGCACGACGATCGCGAGGATCAGCGCCGATTCGATGAAGGTGAACGATTCAGGATTCACGAGGCCCTGACGCGCGGCGAAGAACGCGCCGCCGATGCCCGCGAACGCCGCGCCGAGCGTGAACGCCGACAGCTTGATGCGCGTCGGGTTCAGGCCCAGCGAACGGCATGCGATCTCGTCGTCGCGCAGCGCTTCCCACGCACGACCCATCGGCATGCGGATCAGGCGGCTCGTCACGAACAGCGTGAAGCCGACCAGCACCAGCGCGATCAGGTACAGGAAGATCACCATGTGCTCGCCGCTGTATTCCAGCCCGATCAGTTCATGGAAGGTCTTCGCGCCTTCGACGCTCGCCGAGCGCGCCATCTCGAAGCCGAACACCGTCGGCTTCGGAATGCTCGAGATGCCGTCCGGGCCACCCGTGAGGCTCGTCAGGTTGTTGGCGAGCAGGCGGATGATTTCGCCGAAGCCGAGCGTGACGATCGCGAGATAGTCGCCGCGCAGACGCAACACCGGGAAGCCGAGCAGGAAGCCGAACGTCGCCGAGGCGATCGCCGCGATCGGCAGGCACTCCCAGAACGACAGCCCGAAATACTGGTTCAGCATCGCGTACGTATAGCCGCCGACCGCGTAGAACCCGACATAGCCGAGATCGAGCAGCCCCGCGAAACCGACCACGATGTTCAGCCCGAGGCCGAGGATCACGTAGATCAGCGCGAGCGTCGCGACGTCCACGGCACCGCGCGAACCGAAGAACGGCCACACGAGGCCGACCGCGAGCAGCCCCCAGATGATCGCGCGCTGCTGCTGCGCGCCCATCGCGGGCATCGCCGGCAGCTTCACTGCGGATTTCGCGCGCACGAGCCACGGCTTGAACAACTGGAACAGGAACACGGCCGCGACCGCGATCCACACCGGACGCCAGTGCGGCGTCAGCACGACCTGATAGCCGTCGAGCTTCAGCTGCAGCCCGAGCACCGGAATCGTGAGGATCGCCGTCAGCAGCGCGGCGGCCGCGGCATTCTTCAGCGCCTGGCCGACCGAAGCGTCGGCGGCCGGGCGACGAACGGAAATGACTTGACTCATCTGCGTCTCCCTCAAACCTTTTCGATGTCCGACTTGCCGAGCAGGCCGGTCGGGCGGAAGAGCAGGATCAGCACGAGCAGGCCGAACGCGACGACGTCCTTGTACTCGGCCGGCATGTAGCCTGCGGCGAAGGTTTCGGCGAGGCCCAGCAGCACGCCGCCGAGCATCGCGCCCGGGATGCTGCCGATCCCGCCCAGCACCGCGGCGGTGAACGCCTTGATGCCCGCGACGAAGCCGATGTACGGATTCAGCTTGCCGATCGTCAGCCCGATCAGCACGCCGCCGACGGCCGCCAGCATCGCGCCGAGCACGAACGTGAACGAGATCACGCGGTTCGTGTCGATGCCGAGCAGGTTCGCCATCTTCATGTCTTCAGCGCACGCACGGCAGGCACGGCCCATCCGCGAATGCGAGATGAACAGCGTCAGCGCGATCATCAGCACGATCGTCACGCAGACGATCAACAGACGCGCATACGGAATCGTCACGTCGTAGTCGCCGCCGAGGTGGATGTCGAATGCGCCGGAGATCAGCACCGGCACGGACACGTCGCGCGCGCCCTGGCCAATCTGCACGTAGTTCTGCAGGAAGATCGACATGCCGATCGCGGAGATCAGCGGCACGAGGCGCGGGCCGCCGCGCAGCGGGCGATACGCGACGCGCTCGACCGCGAAGCCGTACAGGCCGGTGACGATCACCGACACGATCAGCGCGGCGCCGAGCACGAGCGGCAGCGGATAGCCGGCGGAGATGCCGATGGCGGTGAGGGTCACGAGGCCCACGTAGGCGCCGATCATGTAGATCTCGCCGTGGGCGAAGTTGATCATGCCGATGATGCCGTAGACCATCGAATAGCCGATGGCGATCAGCGCATAGATCGCACCCAGCGTCAGGCCGTTGACCAGCTGCTGGGCGAATTGAGGAAAGAAGTCAGTCATGTGCGGGAAGCTCCCGTTGGCGCTGGGTCGCATGCCGTCGCCGGATCACGGCGTTCGGCCGCGCGCAACGCACGGTGTCGTCTCGGGCCGCCCGTCGGCCGCGCAATGCGGTCATGCGCGGCGCGAATGCACGCCCGCCCGTCCGGGTCTCGGACAGGGCGGGCGCGCGGGCGGATACTCCGTATTACTTGGCGGCGGTCTTCGTCGCGTCCTTGTGCCACGTGTAGACGACGAACTTGAACGCCTTCAGGTCGCCCTGAGCGTCATACGCGACCTTGCCGATCGGCGTGTCGAACGTCGTCTTGTGCATGTACGCGGCGACCTTCGTCGGGTCGGTCGTCTTCGCGCCGGCGATCGCGTCGGCGATGATCTTCACCGCTGCGTACGACGGCATCTGGAACGGGCCGTTCGGGTCGCGCTTCTTGTCGGCGAACGCCTTCACGAGCGCCGCGTTGGCCGGGTCGGCCGAGAAGTCGGCCGGCAGCGTGACCAGCATGCCTTCCGAAGCCGGGCCGGCGATTGCCGTCACGTCCTTGTTGCCCACGCCTTCAGGCCCCATGAACGTGGCCTTCACGCCCTGCTCGCGCGCCTGGCGCATCAGCAGACCCATTTCCGGGTGGTAGCCGCCGAAGTAGACGAAATCGACGCCTTGCGACTTCAGCTTCGTGATGATCGCCGAGTAGTCCGAATCGCCGGCGTTGATGCCTTCGAACAGCACGACCGGGATCTTCGCGGCTTCGAGGTCCTTCTTCACCGACGACGCGATGCCCTGGCCGTACGACTGCTTGTCGTGCAGGACCGCGACCTTCTTCGGCTTCACGTTGTTGATGATGTAGTGCGCGGCGGCCGGGCCTTGCTGGTCGTCGCGGCCGATCGTGCGGAAGATGAAGTGGCGCTTCTTGCCTTCCGTCAGCTGCGGCGCGGTGGCCGACGGCGTGACCATCACGATGCCTTCGTTTTCGTAGATGTCGGATGCGGGGATCGTCGAACCCGAGCACACGTGACCGATCACGTACTTGATCTTCTGGCTGACGATCTTGTTGGCGACGGCGACGGCCTGCTTCGGTTCGCATGCGTCGTCCATCTGCACGACTTCGAACTTGTTGCCGCCCGCACCGCCGGCCGCGTTGATCTGTTCGATCGCGGTCAGCGCGCCGGCCTTCACCATGTCGCCGTATTGGGCGACCGAGCCGCTCATCGGACCAGCGATGGCGATCTTCACGGTTTCCGCTTGCGCGGCGGCGGCGCCGGCGGCGAACAGCACGGCGGCGGCGGAAATGGACGTAAGACGGGACAGCGTCATCTGGGAGCTCCTCGATGTTGTTTAGTCATACGGGCAAAGGCGGCATGACTTGCGCAATCGAACAGCACCCGGGGCGAGGACATGGGACACGCCCGAGACACATGAAGACGGACCTGCGGATGGATGTTGCGTAGCGGGGCCCGGCTCTTGCAGTCCCCCAAGGGGGACGTCTGGTTCGGAAAGACATCGTGATGCGTCTTGCATTGCGCAAGCGTTTCGCCTGCCCCGCTTGCCAACTGCTCGTCCGGAGGGATGGTCCGACAGCCGTTGGCAAGGCAGTCGAAATTATATGGGGGTTTTTAAATCGTCTGTCAAAAATGCCGCTTCTATGAGGGAAAACACGGAGAAACTTGGCTCGCGCGAGGTGGCGATGGGGGAGCAACTGGCGCGGGTGGCGAACGTTTGCGGCGGGTGCAATTGGGTTGCGATTTTGGGTGGGCTTGTCGACAAAATCCTTGCTGGGTTTAGGTTTCGGCGATTTGTCGTCGTGCGTCGTGTGCACTTTTGGATGCTTAGGGTCCGATCGCCGAAGATCAATCGACTGATGATTGTATCGGCGTGCACCGTGTCGGGGCGATGCGACTGCGCCGCCAATCCTTCTGTTTGCCGACATTCATCCGTCATGCGAAAGCGGTTTGTTATTTTTATGAAATAATGCGACCTCGCTTCTGCAATCCAGCCAGCCTTCCTGTGAGTCGCCCCTTCCGCGATTCGCAGTCGCTTCAGGGCCGCTTCGACGCCCACCCGTCGCCGAGCCGCCAGCCAGTGATCTGCCGTTTTTTTTTCATTGCACATCACCTGGTTCGGATCCCGATGAATCATCCTCTCCGTTTTTCTTCCGCCGCCGCGCTTGCTTGTGCGATTTCTGTTTCGACTGCTGACGCCTCGGGCCGCGATTCGCTGGTCGATCGTTCTGGCGGGGCCAATGTGTTTCGTTCGGAACGCCGGGCTGTGGCCAGGGATGACGCGCGTGCCGCGCTAACGACGCGGCGCGTGAAGTACGCGGCGCCGCCTGAACGTAGTCCGTTCGATACGCCTGATACGCGGCCGTTGCGGGTTTCGGGCGATACGCTCGAGCCGCAGCCTTCGGTTGAACACGAGGCCGGCAATTCTGCATGGCCTTCGAAGCGCGTTGCGCTCGGCGCGGGCGGCAGCGATAGCTTCGGTCGCGCATTGCCCCGATACGAACAACGCGCGCAGAACTGGACTGATTATCTGAGGGCCAACGGGTCGCAAGCGCCTGGCGGCAGGAATTCATATGCGCCCACGCGACCTTTCGATCCCGCGCGCGGTCCGCACGGTGCGCCGAATCCGTACGACCCATCGATGCCGCAGCCGGTGACGCGGACGTTCTACGACAACGGCGCGGGTTCGCATTGCACGGCTACCGGCGGTGCGGGAGCGTCGCGGTCGTCTTGCAATATCGCTTGGTGATGTTTGGTGGCGGGTCGTGACTGCTGACGTCGCTGATCATCCAGACGTGACGCACCTCACCTCGGCGAAACCACGATCGCCGCCCGCCGATTCTGCATTCTCCCGGCTGGCGTCCGGTTATCCCCCACCGGATCGCTCTTCCCCTTCCCGACAACCGCAATCCGCTTTCCGTCCAGCCCGACATCCACAAGCTCGATCGCCACCACCTCCGCCCGCCGCCGTGACAACTCGAGATCGTAAGCAGCCTCCCCTTCCTCGTCGGAATATCCATAAACCCGCACTCCGTTGATCCCCGCCGACCTCAACGTCCTGCCGATCCGCTCGACGATCCGCCTGACATCCGGCTTGAGGTTGTACCGATCGAAATCGAACAGAATCGGCCCCGTCGACCCGAACTCGAACCCCTGCTCGGTTTCCTGGAAGCCGGCCGACTTCAGCGCCGTGACCTGCGTCTGCGTGAGCCCACGATGAAGCGGCGGCGTCTTGCATCCGCCGAGCAGCAGGCACAGAAGCACCGCGCTCGCGACGCACATCCTCCCAATGCTCACAGGCAACGAGTCATCCATGATCGACCCCTTCGTACGCGCCCGCTTCGCGCGCGCTTATTATCCCGCCGCCGCGGCCTCGCCCGCGGCGCGAAACGATAGACATCAAACCCGTCCCGCTATGCCCTCCGCCAGTTGCCACGACCCCGGCCGCGCACGCTTGGCGCGGTACATCGCGGCATCCGACGCGCGCAGCAGGCCGCTCGCGTCGGACGCATGATCGGGATACAGCGCAATACCGGCACTCATCATGGTGGCCACCATGCGTCCGTCGGGCAGTTCGATCGACGGCACCATGCCGGACAAGATCTCGTCGGCGATCCGGCACACGCTGTCCGTATCGCGCACAGCGGTCAGCATCACCGCGAATTCATCGCCGCCCAGCCGAGCGACGAGATCGGTCTCGCGCACCTGCGCGCGCAACCGCGCCGCCACGCCGATCAGCACCGCGTCGCCGGCATCGTGGCCGAGGCCGTCGTTGATTTCCTTGAAGCGGTCGCAGTCGAGATACAGGATGGCGACCCGCTGCCCCGTCACGACGGCGTCGCAGAGTGCAAGCGACAGACGCGACTCGAACTGCACGCGGTTGGGCAGCCCCGTGAGCGCATCGTGCGTGGCCTTGTGTTCGAGCGACGCGTTTTCGTCGCGCAACGTGTTCTGCCAGTCTTCGAATTCGTCGAGCAATGCATTGAAGTCGTCGCCGAGCTGATTCAGTTCGGCGATCGCCACCGGCTCGACGCGGCGCGCGAACGCACGCTCGCGCCGCACGGCGTGCGCGACGCCGGCCAGCGCGCGCAGCGGCGCGACGATGTTGCGCAGCAAACGCTTCGAGCTGACATATGCGCCGAGCACGCTGACGGCCAGGCCGCCGAGAATGCCGCCGATGCTGCCGAGCAGGAATCCGAAGAACTGATGCCCGCGACCGCGCACGATGACCTGGCCGACGACGATGCCGTCGTGCATCACCGGGGCGCTCACGGGCCCGGGCAGCGCCAGCGCGGCGACGCCGCGCTCGAGCCGGGCGATCCGGCCTTCGGCGGGCAGCTTCCACGTCGCGAACAACTGGCCTTTGCCATCGGTGACCACCACCTGCGCGACGTCCTCGTCGGTGGCGATCATCGCGATCGCCTCGTTCGCCGCGACGTGGTCGCCGAACACGAGCGCCGCCTCGACCGTGTAACCGAGCGAGCGCGCCAGCAGGTTCAGGTTGTTGCCGGCGTATGCGCGCAGCGCGATCACGGCGACGACGATCAGCGACACGGCGGCCATCGCGACCGCGACGAACGCGAGGCGCAAATGCGCGCGGCGCAACACGCTTTGCAGCGTCGGGCGCGACACACGCGAAGGCGAAATGGAGGGTGCGGAACGTGTCATGGCGTCAGCGTCCGCCGCGCGAGATTGAGCACGTTCGGATGCACGCGCACGCCACTGCGCGCGACGGCGTCGAGATTGATGTCGAACGTGACGTGTTCGCCTTCGACCGCGAGACAGAACATGCTGCCCGCGGTGCACGACGGATCGTGTTCGGCGATGGTCAGCACCGGACGGCCGACCAGCGCGGTTCGTACCCGCTTTCGCTCGTCGCTTCCGAGCGCGCCGAGATACACGACGTCGCATGCGACGCCGAGCGCGGGGTCGTCGACGCGGACGCGCTGCACGTCGAGCACGGTGGAGCCGGCCTGCATCGTGTCGGTCAGGTCGCCCGCGTAGTCGGGCCTGCCCGTCACGCACAGATGCAGGCGAACGGGCGTCGTCGGCCAGCGCGTGAAACTGACGATGCCGAGCACGACCTGGCGTACGGCGGAGTCGTGTGACGAAAAGGCGGGACTCGTGGGATTAACGGGTGTCGTGGTGCCGACGAGCCGCACCGTGTCGTTCGGCTCGTCGGCATCGCCAGGCGCCCCGGCAAGAACGGCCGGGGCAACGCTCAGAACGCAAACGATTGCGATGAACGCGTGGCGCAATCCGGCGACTCGGCCCGACCGGCCGGACGCCATCCGCGCGGCGATTGCCGCCGCGCCCGCTGGCGTCGATGCGGCCGCATGACTCGCGGCCGTCGCGCACACACTCGCATCCATGATGGAAACATCTGCTGCAGTCGTTCCCGGCCCTGCCTCCTGCCTGCCGTGCGCGCGCAGGCACCGTGTCGCGCGCACGAGTGCTTCCATCTTAGGTAAAAATTCGTATCCCAAACCAGTGGGATACACCCGCGATTCATGTCGGAAAGTATGCGGAATCGGCGCCGTTCGTGGCGATGCGATGCCGGAGATTGATCAGCTGACGGGACGACAGCGCGACGCAAACTTCATACGTTCCGCAGTGGCGCGCCGGACCGGTTTCCCCCCATGCACCGATGCGAAGCCGGCGGAAGTCGCAGCGCAATTCGCACATCACCGCGTTCCCGAGTATCCTTGCTGATCATTCGATTACAGTTCCGCGCACCGGACCGTCGCGCGCGTCGCCGACGCCGAGTGTCGATCATCAACCGTCTATCTCGTCTTCCCTCATGGACTTCGACGTAATCGTTCTAGGCGCGGGCATCGTCGGCGTCTCCGCCGCGCTGCACCTGCAGGATCGCGGCCGCAAGGTCGCTCTCGTCGACCGCGGCGCGCCCGGCGAAGGCACGAGCTTCGGCAACGCGGGGCTGATCGAGCGCTCGTCGATCGAACCGTATCCGTTCCCGCGCAGCCCGTTCACGCTGATGCGCTATGCGCTCAACCGCTCCACCGATCTCTATTGGCACAGCGCGTCGCTGCCTGCGTTCGCGCCGTGGCTCGCGCGCTTCTGGTGGGAATCGGCGCCGCTGCGTCACGCGGCAGCCTCGCGTGACATGCTGCCGCTGATCGAGCGCTGCATCGTCGAGCACGACGCGCTGATCGCGCGCGCCGGCGCCGGCGAACTGGTGCGCGCCAGCGGCTGGATGGAAGCGTTCCGCACGCCGGCCGCGTTCGACCGCGCGGTCGCCGATGCGGGACTCACCGCGCGCCGCCACGGGCTCGGCATCACGCCGCTCGATGCCGCGGCACTTCGCGCACAAGAACCGAGCCTCGCCGCGGGCTTCTGCGGCGCGCTGCACTGGCTCGATCCGAAAAGCGTCGTCGATCCGTCCGCGCTCGTCAAAACCTATGCGCAACTCTTCGTGCAAGGCGGCGGCACGCTGCTCACCGGCGATGCCGCGAGCCTCGACGCGCTGTCGCCCGGCTGGCAGGTCACGACGCACGACGGCAGGATCGCTGCGCCGGCCGTCGTCGTCGCGCTCGGCCCGTGGTCCGACACGGTGTTCGGCAAGTTCGGCTACAAGATTCCGCTGCGCGAGAAGCGCGGCTATCACATGCACTACGCGCCGTCCGAACGCGGCGCGCCATCGGCGCCGATCGTCGATCGCGAATACGGCTACGTGATCGCGCCGATGCGGCGCGGATTGCGGTTGACCACCGGCGTCGAGATCGCCCGACGCGGCCTGCCGCCGACGGGCGTGCAGCTCGATCGCGCGGAACGCGTCGCGCGCCCGGTGTTCGGCTTCGGCGAGCGGCTCGACCCGCACCCGTGGCTCGGCTTCCGGCCGTGCACGCCCGACATGCGGCCGGTGATCGGCCCCGCGCCCGCGCATCGCGGGCTGTGGTTCTCGTTCGGGCACAACCATCACGGGTTGACGCTCGGCCCCGTCTCCGGCCGCCTGCTGGCCGAGATGATGACCGGCGAGACGCCGTTCACCGATCCGACGCCCTACCGCGCCGACCGCTTCTGATGCCGATCGCCCGCGCTCAGTCGAGCGCGCGGCCGAAGATCCGGATCACTTCGTCGAGATGCTCGGCCATCGCGCGGCGCGCGGCCTCCGGGTCGCGCGCGCGGATCGCGTCGAGGATCGCGCGGTGTTCGAGCTCCGACCGATGCGGCATGTCGTTCGGCATGTACAGCGACTGCAGCCGCTGGAACATCAGGTCGTACTTGTGCGCGAGCAGCTGCTTGATCATCAGCGCATACGCGGGGTTGTCGCTCGCTTCCGCGATACGGATATGGAACAGCCGGTCGCCCGGATGCGTGAGCGAGCCGCTGCGGTTGTCTTCCTGGTTGCGCAGGAACGCCTCGTGAATCCCTTCGATCTGCGCGTCCGAGCCATGTTTCGCGGCGAGCGACGCGGCTTCTGGCTCGATCAGCCGGCGCGCCTGCAGCAGCGCGAACGGCGGGATTTCGGTATCGAGGTCGATCGCGATGCCGAGCTCCGGATCGATTTCGACGATCGAGAACGGCGCGACCGTCGTGTCGATCTGCGGTTGCGGTGCGGTGGCCGCCTCGGGCTGGCGCACCTTCACGCCGTCGCCGACACGCACGCTCACGAGACCGTTCACCTCGAGCGCGATCAGCGCCTCGCGCACCGACGTGCGCGACACGCCGAACTGCTCGGCCAGTTCGCGCTCGGGCGGCAGGTAGCTGCCCGGCGGGAAGTCGCCTGACTCGATCATCGCGCTGAGCTTGTCGGCGATCTGCTGGTAGAGGCGGCGGTTCTGAATCGGCTGGATGGACATACGTTGATACAGGTAAGCGGTTGCGTGGCGGACGGTCTGACGAATGCGGGATCGTCAGGCCGTTCGCGCCTATTCTATATGCCGGGCTTCGTATCGCCCGGCACCGCATAGCACCGCGCGGCCGTACCGCCCCACAACGCGTCGCGCTCGGCCGCCGACAACCGCGCTTCGGCCCAGCGCTCGACCAGCGACGCCACTTCGTCGTACGACGCCGCGAGCAGGCACACGGGCCAGTCCGAACCGAACATCAGCCGCTGCGGGCCGAACGCGTCGAGCGCCGCATCGAGGCATTGCTCGATATGGCGGATGTCCTGCCCGCGCAGGCCGCGCCGCCAGTCCGTCTCGGTCACGAGCCCCGACAGCTTGCACACGACGTGCGGCAGCGCGCCAAGCTCGCGCAGCCCGGCGCGCCAGCGGGCGAGCGCGGTGTCGTCGCGGTCGAACTCGGCGAGCGCGGGCTTGCCCGCGTGATCGAGCACGAGCCAGTGCGCATCGTGCCGCGCGCAGAACGCGCGCACGTCGCGCAACTGACGTTCGAACACGAGTACGTCGTACACGTAGCCGTTCGCCTGCAGCCAGGCGACGCCGCGATTGAACGCGGGATCCGCGACAAACGCGCCGACGTCGGCTTCGTCCTGCAGCAGGTGACGAAAGCCGCGCAGCTTCGGGCTGCGCCATTCAGCGATACGGTCGGCGAGCGCCGGCGCACCGAGGTCCTCCCAGCCGACCACGGCCGCGATGCGCGCTTCGTCGCGGGCGAGATCGAGCAGGAACGCCGTCTCGTCGCGTCCGACGCGCGCCTGCACCGCGATCGATGCACCGAGCGCCTGCGCATGCATCTGCGGCCACAGCGCGTCGGGCATGTAATCGCGGGCGAGCACGCCCATGCCGGCGCCGATCCACGGAAAGTCGGCCGCGCGATAACGCCAGAAGTGCTGATGAGAATCGATGCGCACTGCGCCCATGGTGTCCTCGCGTTTCGCCGTCGTTCGCCGTGTCACGTCACGTTCAGTCGTACAACACCGCCGTGATCTTCGGGTCGTCGATGTTGGTCTTGTCGTACCAGTAGAAACCGGTATCGATGACCTTCGGCAGCTTCTCGCCCTTGATCGCCTTCACGGCCGCCTCGACGGTCTTGTAGCCGATCCCGACCGGATTCTGCGTGATCGCGCCGGCCATCATCCCGCTGCGGATCGCGTCCTTCTGCTGCTTGCCGGAATCGTAACCGATGATCACGACCTTGCGCTTCATCTCGCGCACGCCGTTCACCACGCCGATCGCCGAGCCTTCGTTGGTGCCGAACAAGCCCTTGAGCTTCGGGTATGCCTGCAGGATCGACTTCGTCACTTCGGTCGACTTCAGCTGGTCGCCTTCGCCGTACTGCACGGTCACGATCCGCACCTTCGGGTGCGCCGATTTCATCCGTTCGAGAAAGCCGTCGCGGCGATCGATGCCGGTGCGGCTCGTCTGGTCGTGCGCGACCACGGCCACCTCGCCCTCGTCGCCGATCAGCGCGGCGAGCTTGTCGGCGGCGAGCGCGGCGGCGGCCTTGTTGTTGGTCGCGGCGGTCGTCACCGGGATGTCGCTGTCGACGCCCGAGTCGAACGCGATCACCGGGATCTTCTCGGCCTGCGCCTTCTTCAGGAGCGGCAGCGCGGCCTTGCTGTCGAGCGCCGCGAAGCCCAGCGCCGCCGGCTTCTTCGCGATCGCGGCGGACAGCATGTCGATCTGCTTGTCGACCATCGCCTCGGTTTCGGGGCCTTCGAACGTCACCTTCACCTTGTAGTCCTTCGCCGCCTGCATCGCGCCCGCCTTCACAGCCTGCCAGAACTGATGCTGGAAGCCCTTCGAAATCAGCGGGATGTAGGTTTCCTGCGCCTGCGCGCCGGCCGTCACGCCCACGGCGAACGTCAGTCCGACGATCGCGTTCAACACCTTGCTCCTGATCACTTCGCGTCTCCTTGGTTGGTATCGACTGAAATGCCGGACGGGCCGGCGGTGAAGCACATGTGTGTTCGTGCGTGCGTCAGCGGCGGCGCCGGCGCAGGATGTCCACGTAGACGGCGAGGATGATGATCACGCCCGTGACGACCGTCTGCCATTCCTGCGCGACCGACATGATGCGCAGGCCGTTGGTCAGCACGCTCATGATGAACGCGCCGATGATGGTGCCGACGATGCTGCCCGCGCCGCCCGACAGCGATGTGCCGCCGATCACGACGGCCGCGATCGCATCGAGCTCGTAGCCCTGCCCGAGCGCGGGCTGCGCGGAATTCAGCCGCGACGCGATCAGGAGCCCGGCGATCCCGCACACCGCGCCGCTGAACGTGTAGACGGCGATCTTCCACGCGTCGACGTTCACGCCGGACAGGCGCAGCGCTTCCTCGTTGCTGCCGAGCGCGAACGTGTAGCGGCCGAAGATGGTCCGGTTCAGCACGATCGACGCGCCGACCGCAACGAGGAACAGGATCAGCACCGCGTTCGGAATCGGCAGCGCGGGAATCAGGCTGCCGATCAGCGAATCCTGCGCGATCGACGTGAAGCCCGGCGTGTCGTTGAAGTAGATCGGCCGCGTGCCCGAGATCACGAGCGACAACCCCTTGAGCAGCATCATCATCCCGAGCGTCGCGATGAACGGCGGCACCTTCATCTTCGCGATCACGAAGCCCGACACGCTGCCCGACAGCGCGCCGAAGCACAGCGCGGCCAGGATGCCGAGCGGCAGCGGCATGCCCCAGTTCGTCAGCACGACGCCGGCCATCACCGCGCAGAACGTCATCAGCGTGCCGACCGACAGGTCGATGCCCGACGTGATGATCACGTAGGTACACGCGACGGCCAGCACGCCGTTCACGGCGGTGGCCTGCAGGATCGCCACGAGGTTGTCGACTTCGAGGAAGTTCGACGACGCGAAGCTGAAGAACACGATCAGCAGCACGAGGCTCGCGAACGCGAGCAGCTTCTGCCGCGCGGCCGGGTTGAAGAAGCGCGACTTCAGGCTCGATGCGGCGGCCGGCGTGTCGCCGGAAGCAAGGGGCGGGACGGGATGCGTATCGTTGGACATGGTCTGTAAGCCTAAGGATCGGCGTCTGAATCAGGACAATACGGTCGACTCGCGCTGCGTCGCGAGCTGCATGATCTTTTCCTGCGTGGCGTCGGCCGCGCGCAACTCGCCGGTCACGCGCCCTTCGCACATCACGAGAATCCGGTGGCTCATGCGCAGCACCTCGGGCAACTCCGACGAGATCATCACGATCGCCTTGCCGTCGGCGGCGAGCGCGTCGAGCAGCTTGTAGATCTCGCTTTTCGCGCCGACGTCGATGCCGCGCGTCGGCTCGTCGAAGAACAGGATGTCGCAGTCGCGCAGCAGCCACTTCGCGATCACGATCTTCTGCTGGTTGCCGCCCGACAGGAGGCGCGCCGGCTGCGCGACCGACGGCGTGCGGATCGCGAGCTGCCGCACGTACGACTGCGCGGTGTCGCGCATCCCGCGCGCATCGAGGAACATGCCGCGGCGCACGAAGCGCTGCATGCTCGACAGCGCGATGTTGTTCTGCACGTCCATCCCGACCGCGAGCCCGAAGTGCTTGCGGTCCTCCGACAGATAACCGATCCCGTGCGCGACCGCGTCGGCCGGCGTGCGGATCGTCACGGTCTTGCCGTGCACGCGAATCTCGCCCGCGTCGACCGGATCCGCGCCGAACACCGCGCGCGCGACCTCGGTGCGGCCCGCGCCCATCAACCCCGCGAAGCCGAGAATCTCGCCGCGCCGCACCGTGAAGCCGACGTCGCGGATCGCGCGGCCGCGCGACAGCCCGCGCACTTCGAGCGCGACCTCGTTGGCCGACGTATCGGGCGGCGTGCGGAACGTCGTATCGAGCTGGCGGCCGACCATCATCGCGATGATCGCGTCCATCGACGTGTCCGCCATCGGCATGGTCGCGACGTACTTGCCGTCGCGCATCACCGTCACGCGATCGGCGATCTGGCGCAGTTCGTCCATCTTGTGCGAGATGTAGACGATACCGACACCGTGCGCGCGCAGGTCGCCGATGATGCGGAACAGCTCGGCGATCTCCGCGTTGTTCAGCGCGGCGGTCGGCTCGTCCATGATCAGCACGCGCGAGTCGAACGACAGCGCCTTCGCGATCTCGACCATCTGCTGCTTCGCGACCGTCAGCCGGCCGACCGGCGTGCGCGGATCGAGATCGAGCCGCATCCGCGCGAAGATCGCGGCCGCGTCGCGGTTGAGCTGGTCCTCGTCGACGAACACGCCGAAGCGGCCGCGCGGCTCGCGCCCGATGAAAATGTTCTGCGCGACGCTCAGGTGGTTCATCAGGTTCAGTTCCTGATGGATGATGCCGATGCCGAGCGCCTGCGCGGCGCGCGGATCGTCGATCTCCACCGCGCGGCCGTCCATCCGGATCTCGCCTTCGTCCTTCTGATAGACACCGGCGAGAATCTTCATCAGCGTCGACTTGCCGGCGCCGTTCTCGCCCATCAGCGCGTGGACTTCGCCGGCATGCAGGTCGAACCGGCAATCGTCGAGCGCCTGCACGCCCGGAAAGCGCTTGCCGATGCCGGTCAGCGCAATCAGCGCGGCGGGTGCGGCGGTCGGGTTCAGATCGGGTTGCATGACTCGATGCCCTCAGCCGATCGCGCGATCGAGATGCGTATAGCCGCCGTCGACGAACAGCCACTGGCCCGTCGTGTGCGACGCGCGGTCCGACAGCAGGAACACGGCCGTGTCGGCGATCTCGTCGGCAGTCGTGAAGCGCTTGCCGAGCGGCACCTTGCCGGCGATTTCCGCGAGCTTCGCTTCGGGATCGTCGAAACCGGCGATCCAGGTCTGGTAGAGCGGCGTCATCACCTCGGCCGGAATCACGGCGTTCACGCGCACGCCGTCGTCGCGCAATGCGACGGCCCATTCGCGCGTCAGCGCGAGTTGCGCGCCCTTCGATGCGCAATAGCCGCTCGTGTTGCCCTGCCCGGTGACGGCCGTCTTCGACGAGATGTTGACGATCGCGCCGCGCGTCGCCTTCAGGTGCGGCACGCAGTAATGCGCCATCACGTAGTAGTGGACCAGGTTGCGTTCGAGCGATGCGACGAACGCGTCGCGCCCGGCATCGAGCCCGACGCTGTCGTTGATGCCCGCGTTGTTGACGAGGCCGTCGATGCAGCCAAAGCGCGCGATGGTTTGCGCGACCGCGTCGCGGCACTGCGCGTCGTCCTGCAGTTCGACGGACATGCACGCGGCACGCGGCTGCTTGCGCGTGAGTTCGCGCCAGAAGCCGTCGTCCGGCGTGTGGCGCGCGAATACCACCGGAATCGCACCTTCGCCGGCCAGCCGCATCGAGATCGCAGCGCCGATGCCCGACGCGCCGCCCGTCACGATCACGATCTTGTCTTGCAGATTCAAATCCACTTCGCGTCTCCGTCGTTCATGTTGTCGCCGCGCGGGCCGCGCGCGGTGCATCGTGCGTTCTCGTGCCGCATGCCGCATGCCACGCGCTTCAGCCGCGGAATCGATACCGTTCCAGCGATTCGGGCTTCATCTCGATCGAAAAGCCGGGCGCCGTCGGCGGCATGTACGCCGCGCCGCGCACGACGCACGGTTCGACGAAATGCTCGTGCAGATGATCGACGTATTCGGTCACGCGCCCTTCCTTCGTGCCGGAAATGCACACGTAGTCGATCATCGACAGATGTTGCACGTATTCGCACAGCCCGACGCCGCCCGCATGCGGACACACCGCCAGCCCGTACTTCGCGGCCAGCAGCATCACCGCGAGAATCTCGTTCACGCCGCCGAGCCGACATGCGTCGATCTGCACGACGTCGATCGCGCCGCGCGCGATGAACTGCTTGAACAGCACGCGGTTCTGGCACATCTCGCCGGTCGCAACCTGCACCGGCGCGATCGCCTCGCGGATCTTGCGATGCCCTTCGACGTCGTCGGGGCTCGTCGGCTCCTCGATGAACCACGGTTTCGCGAAGGCCAGCTCGCGCACCCAGTCGATCGCCTCGTCGACTTCCCACACCTGGTTCGCGTCGATCATCAGCTTGCGGTCCGGGCCGATCACCTCGCGCGCGATCGTCACGCGACGGATGTCGTCCTCCAGGTTCGCGCCCACCTTCAGCTTCACGTAGTCGAAACCGGCGTCCACCGCCTCACGGCACAGCCGGCGCAACTTGTCGTCGCTGTAGCCGAGCCAGCCCGCCGACGTTGTGTAGCACGGGTAGCCTTCACGCTCGAGCGTCGCGATCCGCGCGGCCTTGCCCGGCGCCTGCCGACGCAGCAGCTCGAGCGCCTCGTCCTGCGTCAGGCAGTCGGTCAGGTAGCGGAAATCGATCGCACGCACGATTTCCTCGGGGCTCATGTCCGCGACGAGCCGCCACAGCGGCTTGCCGACCGCCTTCGCCCACAGGTCCCACACCGCGTTGACGACGGCGCCCGTCGCCAGATGGATCGCGCCCTTGTCGGGGCCGATCCAGCGCAACTGGCTGTCCGACGTCACGTGCCGCCAGAAGCGGCCCATGTCCTCGCGGATCCAGTCGAGGTCGAGGCCGACGACGAGGTGACGCATCGCGTCGATCGCCGCGCAGCAGATTTCGTTGCCGCGCCCGATGGTGAACGTGAGCCCGTGGCCTTCGAGCCCGTCGTGGTCGGTTTCCAGCACGACGTACGCGGCCGAATAGTCGGGGTCCGGGTTCATCGCATCGGAGCCGTCGAGCTGCTGCGAGGTCGGGAAGCGCACGTCGAGGACGCGCATCGATCGAATGATAGGCATGACGAACGGTCCGTAAAAGGAAATCAGGCCTGCACGGTGCGCTGGCGCTGCTCGCCGAGCCCGTCGATGCCGAGCGTGATCACCTGCCCGGCGCGCAGATAGACCGGCGGCTTCTGCCCGAGGCCGACGCCCGGCGGCGTGCCGGTCGAGATCACGTCGCCCGGCTGCAGGCTCATGAAGCGGCTCAGATAGCTGATCAGATGCGGCACACGGAACACCATCGTCGCGGTCGTGCCGTTCTGGTAGCGGTGGCCGTCCACCTCGAGCCACAGCCGCAGCGCGTGCGGATCGGGCACTTCATCGGCCGTCACGAGCCACGGGCCGAGCGGGCCGAACGTGTCGTTGCCCTTGCCCTTGTCCCACGTGCCGCCGCGCTCGAGCTGGTACTCGCGCTCCGACACGTCGTTCACCACGCAGTAGCCGGCGACGTGCGACAGCGCGTCGGCCTCGTCGATGTAGCGGCCGCCCTGGCCGATCACCACACCGAGCTCGACTTCCCAGTCGGTCTTCTCCGAGCCGCGCGGAATCTCGACGTCGTCGTTCGGGCCCGAGATCGCGCTCGTCCATTTGCCGAACACGACCGGCTCCTTCGGGACTTCCATGCCCGATTCGGCCGCGTGGTCGGAATAGTTGAGCCCGATGCAGATGAACTTGCCGACGCGGCCGACGCACGCGCCGAGTCGCGGCGTGCCTTCGACGAGCGGCAGCGACGACGGGTCGATGTCACGCAGCCGTGCGAGCGACGCGGGCGAGAGCGCATCGCCGGCGATGTCGTCGATCACGCCCGACAGGTCGCGAATCTTTCCCTGCGCATCGAGCAGGCCGGGCTTTTCGTGGTGTTTGTCGCCAAATCTCAGCAGTTTCATGTTGTGTGAGGAAACGGAAAGTGGATGGAACGGCGCGGTTCGCTAGACGCGGTCAGTTCGACCAGCCGCCGTCGATCAGATGAATCGCGCCGGTCGTGAACGACGCTTCGTCCGACGCGAGATACAACGCGAGCGCGGCCACTTCGTCCGCGGTGCCGATGCGGCCCATCGGCTGGCGCGCGACGAACGCCTCGCGCACGGTGTCGGTCGACACCTGGCGCGTACGCGCCTGCTCGGCGATCCGCTGTTCCAGCGACGGCGACTCGATCGTGCCCGGGCAAATCGCGTTGCAGCGGATGCGCTGCTCGACGAAATCGGCGGCGACGGACTTGGTCAGGCCGATCACGGCCGCCTTGGTGGTGCCGTAGACGAAGCGGTTCGGCACGCCCTTCACGCTCGACGCGGCCGACGCCATGTTGATGATCGACGCGCCGCCCGCTGCCAGCATCGCCGGCAGCAGCGCGCGGATCAGCCGGTACATCGACGTGACGTTGAGGTTCAGCGAGAACGCCCACGCGGCATCGTCGCAATCGAGGATCGAGCCGTGGTGCACGAACCCCGCGCAGTTGAACAGCACGTCGAACGCACGCTCCTGCGCGGCGAGTGCCGACACGTCGCCCGCATTGGTCACGTCGAGCCGCCGCGTGGCCAGCCTGCCGCCTGCGCGTTCGGCGTCGGCCGCGAGTTGCGCGAGCGCGGCTTCGTTGATGTCGGTCGCCAGCACGTCGGCCCCCTCGCTTGCGAACCGCAGCGCGGTCGCGCGGCCGATACCCTGCCCGGCCGCCGTCACCAGCGCGCGCTTGCCCTGCAATCTCATGAGCACCACTCCTGTAGAAGCCGGCGAGCCGACTAATTGGCACAAAGGACTAAAGGTCCAACCAATCATAGGAACAGATTCCGGATTTGTCACGATCGCGTGATTCAGTATTTTCCCGAACGGCAAAATCGGGCCGGCAGGCGGTGCGAGGTACTTCGGTTACCGTCTTTTTCCGATTCCGCAGAGCAATCACTTGCCCCGCAAAGCCAATGCCGGCGCGGGTTTGCGCCGGCCTCGGGCGCCTGTGTCGCGCCGCCGTCGCGGCGAAACTGACAAAAAAGTCATGTTCCCGTCAGGGTGTCAACGGGGGACGCGCGCGATCATGGCGTTGCCGGACCGCGCTGCCCGGACCACCGCACCCCGCCCGTCGCAGATCCCTGACGGGCACCTCCGTCCCCCGCGGTGTCCACGTGACTGAGCGAGCAGACATGGTGGCGCGGGCCGATTTTCCGCCCCGGGCGTTCGCGTCCGGGGCGCTTTTGTCGTTGGTTTTTCAAGAAAATGCGCGTCGATTGTTTCTAAATCGGCAAAAGGTAATTTGAGCCAGACAGGATGTTTTTTCCGGTCACAGACGCTTACATTTAGCGCACCACTCATGGAAACCGCTACGGAATCGCCGTTGGGTAGTGACATCCACTGCCACGAGCGAAACCGCACGAGCTTTAGGAAACGGCAAATGAAGGCCTCCAAATCCCTGCCTGTGCTCGATCCCGCCGACGTCCACGTCGAAATTCTGGAACGCTCCGATACGCTGCTCGTCGTCCGCTGGGTCGAACCCGGCCGCTGTCACTACGGCGAACAGCGCTGGCGCCGCCGCTTCGCGCAGCGCACCGGCACCTGCGCGCTGTCGCGTCAGGTCATCCAGCGCGGCGACGAAGTCTTTCGCCCGGCCGAGCGCCCGGCACCGGCAAACGCGGCCGCGATGATCTCCGCCGCCGAAGTGCTCGCCCTGGCCGGCAGCCGGTAACGTCCGTCGCGCGACACGCAAGCCGGCCTAGAACCGCCGGTCTAGTTCCCCCGCTTGTCTGCCCCGCCCGCGCGGACTATCGTTACAGCATTCAATGTAACGATTACACGTCGTGGCGCACCGGCCACGCCGATGGAGGCAGACATGCATGCATGGAGCGCGCGCCACGTCCCGGCGCAAGGTGGCAAAGTCGCGGTCGTGACCGGCGCCAACAGCGGGCTCGGCTGGCAGATCGCGGAAACGCTGGCCGCCAAGGGCGCGACGGTCGTGATGGGCTGCCGCGATGCCACGCGCGGCGCGCAGGCTGCCGATGCGATCCGCCGATTCCATCCCGCCGCCCGGGTCGAAGTCGATCCGCTCGACCTCGCCGATCTCGCGTCGATCCAGCGCTTCGCCGCCGACGTCTCCGACCGCCACGGCCGCGTCGACATCCTCTGCAACAACGCCGGCGTGATGTTCCTGCCGCTGCGACACACGCAGGACGGCTTCGAGATGCAGTTCGGCACCAATCACCTCGGCCATTTCGCGTTGACCGGGCATCTGCTGCCCGCGCTGCGCGCCGCGCGGCGCGCGCGGGTCGTGACGATGTCGAGCGGCTTCAACCGCGGCGGCCGGATCCGCGTCGACGACCTGCGGGCCGAGCGCGGTTACAACCGTTATCTCGCCTACTGCGACAGCAAGCTCGCGAACCTCGTGTTCGCGATCGAACTGCAGCGCCGCTTCCAGCGCGCGGCGTTCGCGGGCATCAGCGTCGCCGCGCACCCCGGCTACGCGGCGACCAATCTGCAGTTCGCGGGCCCCGCGATGGACAGTTCGCCCACGCGCGCCGCGTTGATGCGCGCGGCGAACCGTTATCTCGCGCAACCGGCCGATCAAGGTGCGCTTCCCGCGATTCACGCGGCGACGTCGCCCGACCTCACCGGCGGCTCGTACATCGGACCGTCCGGCTGGTTCGAGTCGCGCGGCCTGCCGGCGCCCGCGAGCGTGCCGCGCGCGGCGCGCGATGTGGCGACCGCCGCGCTGCTGTGGGAGGCATCCGAAGCCGCGACGGGCGTGCATTTCCTGAGCTCGGGCGTGGCCGCGGGTCGCCCGCCCGCCACGCCGTTCGACCCGGCGACCGAGGTGCGTTGAATCACGCGCCACTCGCCTCAACATTTGTCATGCTTATTGCACTTGCAGAAATGAAAGCTTGGTGAAAGCCTGATCGAGCGGCCCACTGTTACCAGTCCGGAAACAATCTATCGTCAAAATCAGCGTTTACCCTGCACGACCCGGTGACTAAGATTTAGTCAATCGCTGCAGACATGGTGTCGAAAGCGAACCCAATAAAGCACCGGAGGTCATCATGAAATCGCTCGTTTCCGCAGTCGTTGCCGCTGTCGCCCTGTCCGCTTCGTTCGGCGCTTTCGCGCAAAGCACCGTGACCCGCGCGCAAGTCCGCAACGAACTGGTCCAGCTCGAACAAGCCGGCTACAAGCCGGGCGTGTCGAGCCCGTACTACCCGAACGACATCCAGTCGGCGGAAGCGCGTGTTCATGGTGCCGACGCCAGCGGCTACGGCGCGCAACCGGTTCCGGTCGTCCACTCGGGCGCCCCGGTCGCCGCAGCGTCGTCGAACGCGCGCGACTCGATCTTCTTCGGCCAGTAAGCCGACGCGCCCCTGGCGGGCGCACCGCGCATCGCGCGACGAAGCTGTACCCGGACGAGCCCCTGATGCGGGCTCGTCTTGTTTTGTGAAACGCATACCTCCGCCGCCCGGCAGCGGGTGGCTTCGCCCGGGCGCACTGCGTCCGGGCGCTTTTTCCACGGCGAGGTATGCGTGGCGTTGCCGTAAGCGTCGGTCAACGCCCAGCGGTTGCAGCAGGCGCCGCACGCGACAGCACACGCCAGCGCGACAGCAGTTCGTCGCGATCGACGTAGCAGCCCTGCAGATGCCGGCGGCCCGTCGACGGATCGAACTCGGTGCGCGCATGCAGCACGCGCCGGTTGTCGAACGCCCACATGTCGCCCGCCCGCAGGCGACGCTGCACCCGGAAACGCGGCTCGCGCGCGAGCGCGAGAAACCGCCGGTACGCGCGATAGACGGCCGCGACCGATCCGGCCGGCGCATCGAGCGGCCCGCGCAGGAAGTTCGCGACGCGCACTTCCGTCACGTTGCCGCGTGCATCGAGGCCGATCACCGGCGCCGAGCAGCGGTAGTCGCTGTTCGCACTCTTGTTCCAGAACTCGAACGGCGTCGAGGCAAGGTATTCGAAATCGGCCGGGTAGTCGCGCCGCAACGCTTGCGCGAGCGCAAAGCCGTCGAGGAAGATGCTGTCTCCGCCCGTTGCGTCGTTCGCGAGGCAATGCAGGAACTGCACGCCCGGCTGCAATTCACGCGTCGGCAGGTCGGTGTGCGGCGGCAGGTTGAGCGACGTATAGGCATTGCTGTCCGGTCGCGGCTTCGATTCGACATCGAACAGCACGCCGAAATTGCTTTCGCGGATCAGGCCGACACGACGCGCGATCTCGTCGACCCGGCCGCGTTCGGCCGGCACGCCCTCGACGAGCGTCAATCCCGTGCGCTGCAACGCGGCAAGCCACGCGCGCAACGCGCCGTCGTCCTCCATCACGTCACGCCACGCGAACACGCCGATCGCCGTCGCATCGTCGCCGGCCCATACGTGCCGCCCGTGCGCGGCTTGGCGTTCCGCGCGCGACGCATCGTCGTATGCATGCGCACGCAACCATCCCGGCGACCAGGTGCTGCGATGTCCGTCGTTCCACTCGACGTGCAGCGCGCCGTCGGTTTCGACATGCACGGCGAGCGCAGACAGATCCTCGCGTGCGTCGGCGATCTCGAACACCTGTTCGCGCGTGAGCGCGTGCACGCACGCGGAACACGCGCAGTTGTCGCGCAGCCAGTCGAAGTGAAACGGCGATCGTCGCGTGTCGCTCCACTCGACGTCCACCGCTCCATCGCCGATCGTCGCCGCCGCAATGGCCGCGTCGGCGGAAAAGGTCCGCCAGTCCTCGATACGGTGTTGCGCTGCCTGCATCGTTGCCTCCCGGAAACGCCCGCTACGCGTGTGGTGCGAGCAGAAACCCGCCGATCATCCGGTGCATCCGCGCCGCCTGCGGGCTCGTTCCGAGCGCGCGCCAGCAGCCGTGCACCAGCCCCTCTCCCCTCCAGTAACGCGCGGCGCCGCCGGCCGCAAGGATCCGTTCGACGTAGACGCGCGCATCGTCGCGCAGCGGATCGTGTTCCGCGCCGATCGCGAGCACGGGCGGCAGCCCGTCGAAGCGTGTCGCCGCAAGCGGCACGGATGCGCGCAGCAGCGGATCGTCGTTCAACGCGGTTTCATCCGCATCGCCCCAATACAGCGCGCGATAGCAATGGACGTCGTCAAGCGTCAGCATCGGCGCGTGCGCTTCCGTCTCGCGCGCCGGCGATTGTGGTTCGATGCCGAGCATCGGATACACGAGTGCGACCCCGTCGATACCGCCTTCGCCCGCGTCGCGCAGCGCGGTCGCGACGGCCGCCGCGAGATTGCCGCCCGCACTGTCGCCCGCGAGCGTCAGCGGTCGTGCGCACGAGCCGAATGGCCAGCGGGTTGCGTCGCGTGCGGCGCGCGTGACGGCCAGGCAATCCTGAAGCGCGGCCGGCGCACGATGCTCGGGCGCGAGCCGGTAGTCGACCGCGATCACGGCCAGCCCCGTGTCGGCGGCCAGTTGCGCGGTGATCAGCGCGTGACTGTCGAGCGAGCCGACGACGAAGCCGCCGCCATGAAAGAACAGCACGGTGCCGCGCGGCTCGCCGTGCGCAGGCGCGTAGCGCCGGAGTGCGATGGCGCGGCCGTCCGGCGCGTGCCACGCGGCGTCCTGCTGCACGATGCCGGGCGGCAGTTCGTCGGGCGTCCATGCGGCCGCGAAGCGATCGTAGACGCGGCGTTGCTCGACGGGCGAGCGCGCCGCCGCGTCGGCCGGATACCACGTGTCGACGGCTGCAACGAACGCCGCGATTTCCGGTTCGAGCATCGTGTGCGCTCCGCGGTCGAAGATTGAACGTTGAAACTTGAACGTTGAACGTCGCCCCTAGCGACGCGGCGGCAGTCCGATCACACGCCCCGCATACGCGGGCGCCGCGCAATCGCGCTGCAACGCATGCAGGTCGGCCACGCGCGCGGCGACGTCGTCGTCGAACGGCGCCGATTTCGCGCCGTCGCGCGTATCGACGTGCAGCAGCATCTGCTCGCTCGCCGACACCGCGCCGTCATGGCCGTCCGCGAACAACTCGAGATACAGGTGCAGCCGCTTCGCGTCATGCGCGAACACCCGCGCATCGACGCGCACGCGCGTGCCTTCCTTGATCTCCTGCAGATAGTTCACGTGCGCTTCGAGCGTGTAGACCGAGCGGCCCCGCTCGCGACGCGCGGCATCGTCGAGACCGATGCGGTCGAGCAGCGCATCGGTCGCGAAGCTGAAGATCAGCAGATAGAACGCGTCACGCAGATGGCCGTTGTAGTCGACCCACTCGGGCCGCACGACGTCGTGATAAATCGTCAGCGGGGTATCGCCGGTCATGTTCGTTCAGTCCTCGAATCGCATCCCGTGCCGCGCCTTCACCGCGGCGATCGCCTTCAGCACCTCGGTGATGCACTCGTCGCGGTAACGTTCGAGTTCCTTGATGCTGCGCGTGCCCTGCTGCTCGCTCGTGCCTTCGACGACGCTGTCGATCAGTTCGTCGGTCAGCTTCGGCGCGACCAGCTTCGTCCATGGCAGTTCGAGCGCGGGGCCGAACTGCTGCATGAAGTGTCGCATGCCGGCATCGCCGCCGGCCAGCGTGTAGGTCAGGAACGTGCCCATGAACGACCAGCGGATGCCCGCGCCGAAGCGGATCGCATCGTCGATCTCGCCGGTCGTCGCGACGCCTTCGTTGACGAGATGCAACGCCTCGCGCCACAGCGCTTCGAGCAGCCGGTCCGCGATGAAGCCCGGCACCTCCTTGCGCACGTGCAGCGGCCGCATGCCGAGCTTGCGATAGATCGCCATCGCGGCCTCGACCGCTTCCGGCGACGTGCATGCGCCGCCGAGCACCTCGACGAGCGGCAGCAGGTAGACCGGATTGAACGGATGGCCGACCACGCAGCGCTCCGGGTGCGTCGCACGCGCGTAGAAGTCGGTCGGCAGCAGCCCCGACGTCGACGACGCGATGATCGCGTCGTGCTTCGCCGCGCGGCTGATCTGCTCGTGCAGTTCGAGCTTCAGCGTCTCGCGCTCGGGCGCGCTTTCCTGGATGAAGTCCGCGTCGGCGACGCAGGCCTCGATCGTCGACTCGAAGCGCAGCCGCGCGGGATCGGCGCCCGGCGCGAGGCCGACGCGTTCGAGCGCGGGCCACGCATTCGCGACGTTCGCGCGCAACCGCTCCTCGGCGCCCGGCGCGGGGTCCCACACGACCACGTCGAGACCGTGCGCGAGCGCACGGCAAATCCATCCGCTGCCGATCACGCCGGTGCCGATCGCGGCGAACGTCTTGATGTCGGTCTTCACTGCCATGTCACGCATCCTTCAAATCTGGGGAAATCGGACGGCGACCGCGCCCGTGCGCGCCGCCGCATTGAATCGGAATCAGCCTTGCAAACTCACGCGAACTCGGTCACCGCGCGGCGTTCGAGCGGACGCTCGCCGCGCGCCGGCAGGCCGAGCTTGCGACGCCCTTCGGCCGGCGTCAGCACGCGGCCGCCGAGGCGTTCGACGATTTCCCGCGCACGCTCGACGAGCGTGCCGTTGGTCGCATGCACGCCGCGATCGAGCCAGATGTTGTCTTCGAGGCCGACGCGCACGTGACCGCCGAGCAGCATCGCCTGCGCGACCATCGGCATCTGCATGCGGCCGATCCCGAAGCCAGCCCAGTGCGCGCCCGGCGGCAGGTTGTCGACCATCGCCTTCATCGTGCCGGTGTCGGCCGGCGCGCCCCACGGAATGCCGAGACACAGCTGGAACAGCGGCGGATCGTCGAGCAGCCCTTCCTTCAGCAACTGCTTCGCGAACCACAGATGGCCCGTATCGAAGATTTCCAGTTCCGGCTTCACGCCGAGTTCCTGGATGCGTTTCGCGCCGGCGCGCAGTTGCGCGGGCGTCGATACGTAGATGTAGTCGCCGTCGCCGAAATTCAGCGTGCCGCAGTCGAGCGTGCAGATTTCCGGCAGCAGTTCCTCGACGTGCGCGAGGCGCGTGAGGCCGCCGACGAGATCGGTGCCCTTGCCGAAGCGCATCGGGTCCTCGCCCGGGCCGATCTCCAGATCGCCGCCCATGCCGGCCGTCAGGTTGATGATCACGTCGACGTCCGCCGAGCGGATCCGGTCGACCACTTCGCGGTACAGGTTCGGGTCGCGGCTGCCGCGGCCCGTCTGCGGGTCGCGCACGTGGCAGTGCGCAACCGTCGCGCCGGCCTTCGCCGCTTCGATCGCGGCGGCCGCGATTTCCTTCGGCGTGACCGGAATCGCCGGATGCTTGCCGACCGTGTCGCCCGCGCCGGTGACCGCGCAGGTGATGATGACTTCGTGGTTCATGCTGAATGCCCTCGCTTGATGCTGTTCGTGTCGCTCGTTTTCCGTCGTACTGCAGATTATTTGTCGCTGCGCGCCGCCCGCTTGCGGCGCGCACGGGCCGTTACAGGCCGAGATACGCCTTCACGGCAGGCAGGCCGTCCTTGCCGTCGAACGTCTTGACGCCGGCGAGCCAGGCATCGAGCACCTGCGGATTCTTCTTCAGGTATGCTTTTGCGGCGTCGGCCGGTTTCGTCTTGTTCATCACCGACTGCATCAGCTGGTTCTCGAGCTGCGTCGTGAAGCGCAGGTTCTCGACGAGCTTGCCCGCGTTCGGGCAGCGCGCGATGAAGTCGGGCGCCGTCAGCGTGTACACGCGCGCTTCGCCGTAGTTCGGGCCGAAACTCGCATCGCCGCCGGACAGGTAGTTCATGCTGATCTGGATGTTCATCGGATGCGGTTCCCAGCCAAGGAACACGACCCACTTCTTCTCGCGGATCGCGCGCTCGACCGTCACGAGCATCCCCGCTTCGCTCGATTCGACCAGCTTGAAGCCGCCCAGACCGTACTGGTTCGTGTCGATCATCTTCTGGATCGTCGCGTTCGCGCTGCTGCCCGGCTCGATCCCGTAGATCTTGCCGTCGAGTTCCGCGCGGTGTTTCGCGATGTCCTCGAAGGTCTTCAGGCCGGCCTGGTATTCATAGCTCGGCACCGCGAGCGTCGCCTTCGCGCCCGACAAATTCGGCGGCTCGACCACGTTGATCGACTTGCTGTCGAGGAACGGCTGGAGCTGCTTTTGCTGCACCGGCCACCAATAGCCGAGCGAGATGTCGAGCTGCTTGCTCTTCAGGCCGGCGAACGAGATCGGCACCGATGCGATCGTCGTCGTCGGCTTGTAGCCGAGCCCTTCGAACACCGTCGACGCGAGCGCCGTGGTGGACGTGATGTCGGTCCAGCCGATGTCCGCGAAGCGTACGTTGCGGCAGGTCGCTGCTTCCGTTTCGGCGTGCGCCGCGGTCGCGAATGCGCCGGTCGCCAGCACGGCCGCGACGAACGCGGCGATCTTTGTCGACTTCATGGTTTCTCTCCCGATTGGACCGATGTCCGACGGGTTCGCGGAGTGCGTCCCGGCCTGCATCGTGGGAGTAAAAGTAACGAGCCATATTGGTCGAAAGACGACCGGCGGCGACCTTTTCTTGACTATTTGCGACTATGAGTGGAAACCACTATGCGCGTGCAATGGCTTGTACGGCGGGGGTTTGAGGCGAATTTCGGCGAAGCGTGGGTTGTCCGGATGCGGCGTGATGGATACCGATGGAGCGTGCTTCGGCGGTGGCTCCGGAACGCGCGTGATGTCGATTCCGGCCGGCCCGGTGCGGGCCGGCGCCCAACACGTTATCGCGGTACCTCGACGTAGGTTTCCCTACAGATCTCGCGCAGCGCCTGGACCAGCAGATCCCGCGTCGGCGCATGCGAATCGGCGGCGCGCGTAAACAGCGCGATGGGCGGCAGCGTCCAGACCAGCGAGTAAGGCACGATCGCCACGCCGGCGATGCGCACCATTTCTTCGGCGATATCGGCCGGCACGATCGATACGGCGTCGTCGCTCGACGCGATCATTTCGCCGATCAGCTTCGACGAGTAGCTTTCGACGATCGGCACGGGCGGCGCGATGCCGGCCGACAGGAACAGGTCCGTCACCTGCTCACGCATCGGCGTATGCGGCGCGCCGAGAATCCAGTCCAGTTCGCGCAGCTTCTCCCAGTCGAGCTTCATGCGCGCCAGTTTCGCGGCGAGGCGCCGGCTCGCGATCATCCGCGGCTGCTGCTGGTACAGAACTTCGAAGGAAACCTGCCCCAGATCGACCGCCGACGACGCCCGCCCGATCACGAGATCGACGCTGTGGTCCTTGAGCTGAAGCAGCAACTGGTCGCTGGTGCCTTCATGAATCGTCACGGTCAGGCGGCGCTCCATCCGGGATTGCAGCCGCTTGAGCGCCGCCGACAGCATCTGGCCCGAAATAAACGGAATCACGCCGATATGCAGGTGGGCCGCGTGGCCGGCGGCGACCGCCTCCATCTCGCGAGCGAGATGGTCGAGGTCCTTCAGCATCGCCTTGGCGCGCTCGAGAACGACCGAGCCGAGCGCGGTCGGCCGCATCCCGCGCGACGAGCGCTCGAACAGTGGCGTGCCGAACATGCTTTCCAGCTCGGACAGCGCGTTCGTCACGGCAGGCTGGCTGCTGGCCATGTGCTCCGCGACGCGCGTCAGCGACCCGTGCTGCTGGATCTGCAGCAACAGCATCAGGTGCCGCATCTTCAGGCGCGCACCGAGCCGCCGGACCACGTCGTTCGCGTCGAATGTCATTGCCGAACCGCCATACCATCATGAAAAAGTGATGGACCGATATTAAAACAGAATCATCTCCTTATGGCTGATCCCTAGAATCACCTCATGGATCGCGTCGGGACTGGCCTGGCGCGCACGCCCGGACCCAAAAACATGAAACAGACAGAGACTCAGCAGCAGGCCGCGTACGACTATCACGAGTTTCCGACCCCGGGGAAGATCTCCGTCGTCGCCAGCAAGCCGCTCGTGACGCAGCGCGATCTCGCGCTCGCCTACACGCCGGGCGTCGCCAGCGTGTGCGAGTCGATCGCCGCCGAGCCGCTGAACGCGCATCGCTTCACGAGTCGCGGGAATCTGGTGGGCGTCATCACCAACGGCACCGCCGTGCTGGGTCTGGGCAACATCGGCGCGCTCGCGTCGAAGCCGGTCATGGAAGGCAAGGCCGTGCTGTTCAAGAAGTTCGCGGGGATCGACGTGTTCGACATCGAGATCAACGAGACCGATCCGGACAAGCTCGTCGACATCATCGCCGGCCTCGAGCCCACCTTCGGCGGCATCAATCTCGAGGACATCAAGGCGCCGGAGTGCTTCACCGTCGAGCGCAAGCTGCGCGAGCGCATGAAGATTCCGGTCTTCCACGACGACCAGCACGGCACCGCCATTACCGTGGCCGCCGCATTCATCAACGGGCTGAAGGTGGTCGGGAAGTCGATTTCCGAGGTGAAGGTCGTGACGTCGGGCGCCGGTGCCGCGGCGCTGGCCTGCCTGGACCTGCTCGTCGACCTCGGGCTGCCGGTCGCGAACATCTGGGCGACGGATATCGAAGGCGTCGTCTACCGCGGCCGCACCACGCTGATGGATCCCGCCAAGGAACGCTTCGCGCAGGAAACCGACGCGCGCACGCTGTCCGAAGTGATCGGCGACGCCGACGTATTCCTTGGGCTGTCGGTCGGCGGCATTCTGAAGCCGGAGATGCTGAAGGCGATGGCCGCGCGCCCGCTGATTCTCGCGCTCGCCAATCCGACGCCGGAAATCTTCCCGGAACTCGCGCATGCGACGCGCGACGACGTCGTGATCGCGACGGGCCGCTCGGATTTCCCGAACCAGGTCAACAACGTTCTCTGCTTCCCGTACATTTTCCGCGGCGCACTGGATGTGGGCGCAACGACGATCACCCGCGAAATGGAAATCGCCGCGGTTCACGCGATTGCCGGCCTCGCGCAGGAAGAGCAGAACGACATCGTCGCGGCGGCCTATGGCGGCGATGAAGTGTCCTTCGGTCCGCAATACCTGATTCCGAAGCCGTTCGATCCGCGCCTGATCGTTCGCATCGCGCCGGCCGTGGCCAAGGCCGCGATCGAAGGCGGCGTGGCGACGCGCCCGCTCGCGGATCTCGACGCGTACGTCGAGCAGCTGCAGCAGTTCGTCTACCACTCGGGCGCGTTCATGAAGCCGCTGTTCGCGACCGCGCGTCAGCTCGTGCGTGACGGCGGCAAGGCACGCATCGTGTTCACCGAGGGCGAGGACGAGCGCGTGCTGCGCGCGGTGCAGGTCATCGTCGACGAGAAGCTCGCGCGTCCGATCCTGGTCGGGCGCCCGGAGGTGCTGCTCGCGCGTATCGAGCGGTTCGGCCTGCGCCTGCGTCTCGGTCAGGATGTCGAAGTGACCAATCCGGAATATGACGAGCGTTTCCCGCAATACTGGACGACGTATTGGGAATTGCGCTGCCGCGACGGCATCTCGAAGGAAATGGCGCGCGTCGAAATGCGGCGCCGCCTGACGCTGATCGGCGCGATGATGGTGCGGCTCGGCGATGCGGACGGGATGATCTGCGGGACGGTCGGCGAGTACCACAATCACCTGCGATTCGTGGACGAAGTGATCGGCAGGAAGCCCGATGCGTCGACCTATGCCGCGATGAACATCCTGCTGCTGAATCAGCGGACGGTCGCGCTGGTCGATACGCACGTCAACGACAACCCGGATGCGGAGCAGATCGCGGAATTCACGATCGCGGCCGCGCGGCAGATGGAGTGGCTGAATCTCTCGCCGAAGGTTGCGCTGCTGTCGCGGTCGAACTTCGGGTCGGGGAGCGCGGCTTCGGGCGTGAAGATGCGCCGGGCGCTGGAAATCATTCGCGCGCATGCGCCGGATATCGAGGCGGATGGCGAGATGCACGGCGACTGCGCGCTCGACGAGGCGCTGCGTGCGCGGCTGCTGCCGATGTCGCCGCTGAAGGGTGCGGCGAACCTGCTCGTGTGTCCGAACGTCGATGCAGGGAATATCGCCTATAACCTGCTCAAGACCGAGGCCGGCAGTAACGTTGCGGTCGGGCCGTTCCTGCTGGGCGTCAACGGGCCGGTGAACATCCTCACGTCCAGTGCGACCGTGCGACGGATCGTGAACATGACGGCGTTGACGGTGATCGAGGCGAATCGCAACGCGGCCGTGTAATTGCGGTTGACGCGGGGTCGGCTACGGCCGACCCCGTCGGTCGGCGGATTGAGGTCTGCATTGCAACCGGTGCGGACATCGCGCTGGCCGACGAGATTCTTCGGACGATCAACGAATCGCCGAATGAAGCGCACGCGAGCAGACACAACTTTCGACATTTGTTGCGGACACAACCTTTCCCGCGCATGACGGCTGCCGGAACGAAACGGCCATCACGGATTCGATGCCCGCGTTTTGCAAGATCTCCATCAGAAGCACAAGATTCACGGATGGAAGGTTTCACCGCGGTTCAGCATGTCGACGAATTCCGCGATTTTACGCGCCCGTGTTTCCGGCTTTTTCGCATTCTGTATCCGGTACAGGATGGCGTAGCGGTTGCGGCTATTCAGCGTTGCAAAGAACGCCTTGGCTTTCGAATTTGCGTCCAACGCCACCTGCAGGTCGTCCGGCACGGTCGAGTTGCTGGCCGACGTATAAGCAGCCTTCCAGCGGCCGTCCCGCCGCGCCTTCTCGATCTCGCGCATGCCGGACGCGCGCATCCTGCCTGCGGCGATCAGCGCTTCGGCCCGGTCCTTGTTGAGTTTGGACCAGATGCTTTTTTCGGAGCGCGGCGTGAAGCGTTGTAACCAGTACGTCTCGCTCTCAGCCCGTTTTTGGCCGTCGATCCAGCCATGACAGAGCGCGCTTTCCAACGCTTGGTCGTAGGTGACGGTTCGCTGCGTGGCACCTTTTTTCGCCAGACGCAGCCATACTCCGCTCGAAGTGCCGCCGTTTTGCGCCAACCAGCTTTCCCATTCGGTTTGACTGGCAAATGTCAGAGCGCATTCGGTCATGTCACTGTCCAAAATGGTCGAGTACGGGCATGGGAATCCGTCCGCAGTCCAACAGTGCTTACACGAACGGCAACGTCTGGCTTGTTTGGGTCGGAAGTCATCGCCGGATTTGGCGGCTTCCGACCTCGGCCGATCGAAAACGCGCGCTACAGAACGCGTTCCAACGCGTCAGCAAATCGCCCGACCGCCGCATCGACATCATGCAGCTTGTCGAGCCCGAACAAGCCGATCCGGAACGTCTTGAAATCCGCCGGCTCATCGCATTGCAACGGCACGCCGGCCGCGATCTGCATGCCGACGTCGACGAATTTCTTGCCGGACCGGATGTCGTCATCGTCCGTGTAGCTCACGACGACGCCCGGCGCCTCGAAGCCTTCCGCCGCCACGCTCCGGAACCCTTTCTCCGCCAGCAACGCACGAATCCGCGTGCCGAGCTCGAGCTGTTCCGCCCTCACCTTGTCGAAGCCGTACGCTTCCGTTTCCTTGATCACGTCGCGCAGCGTCGCGAGGCTGTCCGTCGGCATCGTCGCGTGGTACGCGAACCCGCCGTTCTCGTACGCTTCCATGATCTGCAGCCACTTGCGCAGATCGCATGCAAAACTGGTGCTGGTCGTCGCATCGATTCGCTCGCGCGCAAGCGGACTCATCATCACCAGCGCACAGCCTGGCGACGCGCTCCAACCCTTCTGCGGCGCACTGATCAGCACGTCGACGCCGCTCGCCTCCATGTCGACCCAGATCGTCCCGGACGCAATGCAATCGAGCACGAACATGCCGCCGACCGCGTGCACGGCGTCGGCCACCGCGCGCAGATACGCGTCGGGCAACATCATCCCGGAGGCGGTTTCGACATGCGGAGCAAAGACCAGATCCGGCTTGTGTTCGCGAATCGCGGCGACGACCTCCTCGATCGGAGCCGGCGCGAACGCCGCCTGCCTGCCCGGCTCGATCGGACGCGCCTTCAACACGATCGACTCGGACGGAATGCGGCCCATGTCGAAAATCTGCGACCAGCGGAAGCTGAACCAGCCGTTGCGGATGACCAGACACTTCTTGTCCGTCGCGAACTGGCGCGCAACGGCTTCCATGCCGAACGTCCCGCTGCCCGGAACGATCGCCACCGCCTTCGCGTTGTAGACCTTCTTCAGCGCCGCGGAAATATCGCGCATGACGCCCTGAAAGCGCTGCGACATGTGATTGATCGACCGGTCGGTGTACACCACCGAATATTCGAGAAGCCCGTCGCGGTCGACATCGGGAAGTAAGCCTGGCACGTTCGCCTCCGGTAAAGGATGAACCATGGGATGAGCGCGAGCGGCATTCGCGTAGTGGATACCGCCGCACCGATGCATTTCTGCGCTTGTACCTGAACGATGATCGATTCTAGCGAAAGCCGTCTGACGTCAGGGGATTTTGGTGTGCCGCATGGCGCACTGCGGCAATCGATCACTTCGGCCATCGCCAGGACGGATCCGACAGATGTTCGGCGAAGTAGTCGGACAGCGCGGCGACCTTCGCGGGCCGTGCGCGCGCGGACGGCGTGACGAAGTAGAGGCCGCCTCTCGTCAACGACCACTCGGTCAGGATCGCTTCGAGGCGGCCATCGGCCAGATATTCGCCGGCGATGAACTCGGGCAGCTCCGCAATCGCGAGACCGGCGAGCAACGTCGGCAACAGCGCATCGGCATTCGTCACGCGCAGCGGACCGTTCGGCATGACCGCCTCCTCGTCACCCGCGTCGTTCGTGAAACGCCACACATCGCTGTGCGCCCGATACGCGTACGAGAGACATGGCCGCCCCGTCAGTTCGCGCGGATGCGCGGGCCGTCCTTCGCGCTTCAAGTACTCAGGCGATGCCACCACGTATTGCGTCACTGCACACAACCGCCGGGCCACCAGCGACGAATCCGGCAGCGCGGCGATACGCAATGCGGCATCGAAACCGTCGGCGATCAGGTCGACCGACGCATCCGACAGATGCAAGTCGATCGACACGTCCGGATATGCACGAAAGAAACCGGGCAGCAGCGGCGCGACCCAGCGCAACCCGAACGACATCGGCACCGCGAGGCGCACCAGCCCGCGCGGCTGCACGGCCATCTCGCGCGCGGCACTTTCCGCTTCTTCGGCATGGCGATACACCTCGCCGGCCTTTTCGCAGATCGTCCGGCCGAACTCGGTGAGCGCCAGTTGACGGGACGTCCGGTTGAAAAGTCGTCCGCCCAAACGGTCTTCCAGACGGGCGACGCCGCGCGAAACGGTCGCCACGGATACCCCCATCGCGCGCGCCGCCGCCGCGAACGATCCTTCCTCGGCGACCTTGGCGAACATCGCGAGCCCTTCGAAGTCAGGCAGCCTGGCCATTTCCCCTCATCTTTTCATTTCTGCAACGTTGACTTGCGATCAATTCTATTTCGAAACGAATGGCGCGTCGATATTCTCCTTACATCGCAGCACGCAACACCGAAACGCAGTCACCCACTCACTGAACGAAAGGAGAAACACCATGGCACGCAAGCTCGACAACAAGATCGCACTCGTCACCGGCGGCACCAGCGGCATCGGCCTCGCCACCGCGCAGCGCTTCGCGGCGGAAGGCGCGCACGTCTACCTGACCGGCCGCCGGCAGGCCGAACTCGATGCCGCGGTCAACGCGATCCGCGAAGGCCGCGGCAACGCGACGGGCGTACGCGTCGACTCCACGAAGCTCGACGAACTCGACGCGCTCTATGCGCAAATCAACGAAGAACACGGGCGACTCGACGTGCTGTTCGCGAACGCCGGCGGCGGTTCGATGCTGCCGTTCGGCAGCATCACGGAAGAACACTTCGACGACACCTTCAATCGCAACGTGAAAGGCGTGCTGTTCACGGTGCAAAAGGCGTTGCCGCTGCTCGCCGACGGCGCATCGGTGATCCTCACCGGCTCGACGGCCGGCAGCGCGGGCACCGCTGCATTCAGCGTGTATTCGGCTTCGAAGGCAGCGGTGCGCGCGTTTGCTCGCAGCTGGATTCTCGATCTGAAGGAGCGCCGCATCCGCGTGAACACGATCAGCCCGGGCGCAACCCGCACGCCGGGCCTGCTCGACCTCGCCGGCCAGGACGCCGCGCAACGGCAAGGTCTCGCCGATTACCTGGCCGCGCAGATTCCGATGGGGCGCCTGGGCGAGCCGGAAGAGATCGCGGGCGCCGCACTGTTCCTCGCGTCGGACGACGCGAGCTTCGTGAACGGCATCGAGCTGTTCGTCGATGGCGGCCAGCAGCAGATCTGAGCGTGGCGCAGGCGCACCGCCGCCATCTCGACGAAGCGCCCCCGCGAGTCGCGCCGCAGCAGGGGCAACCGGACGATGCCTGCGCCCAAGCGCCATCGGCAAAGCCGATCAGTACCGCTCGGACACACCCGCGATTCCGCGCTCATGCAGTGCGCGGACCAGCCCGGCGCGTACCGTCGCGACGTCCGAAAACGCCGGACGCCGATGCGCGGCGACTTCGGCGGCGGTATAAGGCTTGAAGTCGTGCGGCAGCGCATCGCGGTTCATCGTCGTGAGCACCCAATTCAGCACGTCGGCGAGATCCTCGTCCGACAGCGCCGAATTCGACGCGCCGGGCACGCGCATCACGTACTCGCGTCCCGCCGGTAGATGTGTGAAATAACCGAGCGAATTCGCGAGCGGCGGCACCTTGCCCGGAATGCCGCCGCCCGTCGCCGTGTGGCAGCCCATGCAGTTGAGCACCCAGTGCTGTCGCGCGAGCGTCGCGTCGATCACGCCGTCGGCATGCGCGGGTACGGCAATCGCGAATGCGGCAGTGACCAGCATCGAAGACAGGCACCGTGCCATGAACGAACCGTTCGGGCACGCCGCCGCGCGCCGGCCGCCACGCAAGCCCATGCGCACGGCATTCAAAGCCCCAGCCCCTTCGTCACGACCGCACGCTGCGCATGAACGGCCGTGCCGTCCATCTCGTTCGCGCGCGCCGCGCGAATGTCGGCCGCCGTGAACGGCTTCGCGTCGCCGTGCTTGTCGTTGAGATCGAACACGACATAGTTCAGCACGTTCGCGATATCGTCATCGCTCGCACTCGCGAATGACGGCATCTTGAAGTTGTAGCGCTTGTCGTGCACCGTGATCTCGCCGAACATCCCGTGCAGCAACGTCGCGACGAGCTGCACGCGGCCCGCGTCGGCCGTTGCATACCTGCCCGGATACTCGGTCAGCGGCGGCGCGAGGCCGTCCTGCCCCTTGCCGCCCGCCTGGTGACACACCGCGCACTGCGCATCGAACAGGCTCTTGCCGGCCGGGTAGTGAACGGCCTGCTGCGCATCGGCGAAGCCCGGCAACGCAAAACCCGCGACAGCCGCCACACACGCGACAACGAACTTTCCACCATGCTTCGTTTTCATTGCTTCGCCGCTCCTAGCAGGACCGAAACCGAACAGTGGTAGTTCGAATTTCCGTTCGCCATGCACCAGTTGATGTCGTTGTTCAGCGACAGCTTGTACAGCGGCTTCTCGCGCTCGTTGCGATTGCAGAAGCACTTTCCGCACGATGTCTTGCCGCAGCAATCGTTGTACGACACGATGTAGTCCGACCCGTCGTGCGGGTTGCGGCACGTACCGATCCACGTGATCGGCGATGGCGTCGTGCCCGGCGGGCAACTGCTCGACGTACCGCCGCAGCAGCTGCACAGCCAGCCGTCGATCGCGCAGTATTTCCAGTAATCGCAGCTCATCGGATCGTCGCTCGCACCCGGCGCGGCAGCACCCGAAGCCGCCGATGCGCCCGACGCCGCATCAGCTGCATACGCGGTGCGATCGACGGGCAAGAGCGGCAGCATCGCCGATCCGACCAGCACCTTGCCGAGCTTCGCCATCGCGCTACGCCGCGAACTATGCTGCGCGACGCCGCGCGCCGACCGCTCGAACCATGAATCAAACAGGCCCATGTGGTTGTTCTCCGTTGACGTTGAAAGAGGGTCGGCCGGTCACGCGTGCTGCGCGTGCCCTTCGTGACCGCCATGGTCGTGATCGCCGTGCACGAACTGCTGCAGCGATGCAACGCCACGCTCCTTCGCTTCGAACAGGCTCTCGAGATGCTCGCGGGTGTTGACGAGCCCCTTTGCGCGCACGGCACCGGTGTCGTCGAGCAGCACCGCGTACGGCAGCTTGCCGATCTGATACGCAAGGCCCAGCTCCTGCGACAGCACGTACGGGAAACGTGCGAGGTCGTGCTTCTGTGCGAAGCGCGTGTGTTCGTCGAGATCTCCGTCGCTCGCGAGCACGATGTTCACTGGCGTCGATTCACTCGCCTGCAACGACGGCAACAGCGGCAGCAGTTTCTTGCAGACCGGGCACGTCGGCGACAGGAAGAACAGCAGCGTCGCCTTGCCCGATGCATCAATACCGCCGACCTTCACCTGCGAGCCGCGAATGTCGGTCAGTTCGAACGTCGGCGCGATCGCGCCGACCGCCGGCCCCTTGTCGATCATCAATGCGCCGGCCGGCATGATGCGTTCGTACAGGATGCCGATCTGGCGCACGAGCGCGAGGCAGATTGCGCCGAGCGCGAGAACGGTGACCCACAGCAAGGCTGTGGAAACGGTGAGAGCGGTTTGCATCATGAATTCCTCAGGTGGGAAAGGCGTGGTACGTTGGCGAGCAGCACGTCGACGGTGAGCAGCGCGCAGACGATCAGTAGCACGGAAGAGAACAGCGTCAGGTAGTCGAACCACACGACCGCGCGGCTGCCCGGTTCGACGAACGCGGTCGCAGTCAGCACGATGAGCAGCAGCACGCGCGCGACATGCAGCCAGCCGATGCCGCGCGGCGCGTCCGCGCGCGCGGCGGCGAAACCGGAGCAGCCGCAGTCGATATCGGTATGGCCGCGCACGAGGTTGATCGCGATGCCGGCCGCGAATACGAGCAGCAATGCGATCAAGCCGAGCGCGCCGGTCATGCGCGTATCCGGAAACAGCAGCGCCGTGGCGCAGACGGCTTCCGCAAGCGGAATCGCGAATGCGACGGGCGCGGTGAGCGCGTCGGGCAGCAGGCGATAGCCGGCGAGCGCCTGCCGGAACGTCGCAGGCCGTCGCATCTTGGCGAAGGCGCCGAGCAGCACGACGACGGCCGCGCCTGCCTGTGCGCTGGTGGCGAGTACGGGATCGAGCATCATTGCGGCCTCACGGGTTCACGAGCAGCGTCGACGTGCTGCCGATCTGCTTCTCGACGTGCCGCGGCTTGCCCGTTTGCGCGTCCATCACGACGAGATCGGACGTGCCCGTCAGTCCGTAGAACAGCGGCTTCTCGTCCTCGCTGACCTGGATCGACACCAGCGGATCGACATTCAGCTGCGCGAGGTCCCAGCGCGCGACACGCTGTTTCGACTTCAGGTCGTACACCCAGACCTGCGTGCCGGGATCCTTGTGTGTGCCGTCGCCGCCCTTGTGCATCAGCACGTAGTAGCGGTTCTGCCCGACCTGCACGGCCGTCTGCTGCATGCCGCCCGGGCGCCAGCCTTCGGCGCGCTCGGCGTCGCTCAGCAACGACCACGACTTGCCGAACGTCGGCTTGTCGCCGCTGAAGTCGGCGCTGCGCACGTTGCCGTGGTACGTCGTGAATAGATAACCGCCGTGGTAGCGCGAAGCGTTGATGAAGGCCGGATCATTTTCGACGTCAATGAATGCGTCGGACATCGTGCGCTTCACCTCCTTGCCGTTGGCGTCGAGTGTGACGGTGAGCGCCTTGCCGCTCTCACACAGCGCGGTGAAGCGATTGTTCCCCGACGGATAGGCGAGCACGCATGCCGCGGTGTCGATCTCCGACAGCACCTTCCTCGACACCGCATCGATCACCGTCACCGACGCGGCCGGCGTGATGTTCGCGATGTACAGCAGCTTGCCGTCCGCGCTGAACGCCGTGTTGTACGGTGACGGCACGTGCTGCCCATGCTTCGCCGGAATCACGATCTCGCCTGCGTGGTCGAGCGTCGTGTTGTCGGTTATCTCGACGACGTCGGTGCGCGTGCCGTGCGAGCCGCGCGAGAAATAGGTCGTCGCAACGAAGCTCGTCTTGCGGTCGGGCGAGATCGCGAAGCCGGGCGCGAAACCGCCGTCAATCTGGCCGAGCAGCTTCTTCGCATCGGCGTCGTACACGAAGATGCGCCCGTCGGTCATCGTCGGCATTGCGATATCGACGACGTACACCTCGTGCGGATGCCAAGGCGGCATCTTCTGCACGACCAGTTCCTCGGGCTTTTCCGTCGCGTATGCGCTGCCGGCCCACGCCGCCGCGAACGCCAGCGTCGCCGCGAAAGCCGCGGTGCGTCGCCTTGTTCTCATGTCGCCTCCAGTTGGGATTCACGTTATGTGGGGCGACTGTAGTTCGACAATAAATCCGCTCAGCACCCGTACCGGCAACGCGTGCGTGCCGATTCGGGATATTGGAAAACCGCCTGAAAGGCACCCGAGGTCGACATCTTCCGCCCCCTCCAAAACCCCACGGAAATAGCGCTCATCCGTATTGCACCGACCGTGCGGTCGGTTTAATCTTGCGCGGTCCGAACGACCGCCGGAGGCGCCATGCTCGTGTTTCATCAGATGTTCGACGACGCGGACCGGCATGCCGAGGCGCTGCGCGGTTGGGACCAGCGCTACGACCAGATCGGCTCCGGCTCGTATCGCAGCGCGGTCAAGCAAGTGGAGCTCGACGGCGTGCAGCTGTTCCAGGAAGCGGCGAACGTGCGGGTCATCCAGCGCGGGCGCCTGCCGCACGGCCATACGGTGTTCGGCATGCCGCTCACCGGCTCGGGCACCTTCGCATTCGGCGATGCGCGCATCGAGGGTGGCACGATCGTATTGGCGCGCGGCGGCTCGCCTTTCGAACTCCATTCGCCCAACGACATGTCGCTGATCGGCGTGGTCGTCGATTCCGAGCTGATGCAGCAAATCGAGGATGCTGCCGATCTCCGGCTCGACGAGCGCGCGCTGCGGCGCGGCGTCGCCGACGTGCCGGTCGCCGCGCGCGAACGCGCGAGCGTGCAGCTCGCGACGCTGCTCGAACGCGTGCTGTCGGCGCCCGATACGTTCGACACGGCGCGTGCGCAGTCCGTGCTGCGCAGCGATGTCGCGAACGTGCTCGTCGATCTGCTCACGTATCGAATGCCCGAGCCTTTGAATCGTCTGACGCATGCGTGCCATGCCGACATCGTGCGGCGCGTGCACGACTACGTGATCGAGCACCCGGAGGCGCCCGTCGACATCCTGAGCCTGTGCACGCAGTTGCGCGTGAGCCGGCGCACGATGCAGAACAGCTTCCAGTCGGTCGCGCAGACCGGTCCGCTGAACTACACGCGCTCGCTGCGCCTCGCGCAAGTGCGGCGCCTGCTGCTCGATACACGGCAATCCGACCTGCCGATCAGCGAAGCGGCCGCGCGCTGGGGGTTCATCCACCTCGGGCATTTCGCGAAAGCGTACAAGGCCCAGTTCGGCGAGCTGCCTTCGACGACGGCGCGCCGGACGGTGCGCGGCGCAAAAACGCGCTGAGCACCCGCAAAACCCGCGATAATCGTGTGTTGAACGTCCGGCTTGCGCGAGCCGGGCGCGGCGTGCGTATGTCCGGTCGCACGCCGCGCCGCGTCGCGTCCGTGACGACCACCCGATTCCACCCCACGCCCCGATGCCCGAGGATTTCCACTTCCTGTTGCTGCCCGGCTTCTCCGCGCTCGGCTTCATGTCGGCGGTCGAGCCGCTGCGCGTCGCGAACCGTTTTCGCACCGAGCTGTACCGCTGGCACGTGATCAGCGCGGACGGCGCGCCCGTCGCCGCGAGCAACGGCATCCCGGTCGCCGCCGAAGCCGCGTATGCGGACGTCGCGCAGGTCGAGACGGTGTTCGTCGTCGCCGGCTTCGATCCGCTCGTGTGCTACGACCGCGCGCTCGGCGACTGGCTGCGCCGCCAGAACCGGCACGGCGCGACGCTCGGCGGCATCGACACCGGCAGCTTCGTGCTGGCGGAAGCCGGGCTGTTCGACGCATCGCAAACGCTCACGCTGCACTGGGAAGCGCTCGCCGCGTTCCGCGAACGCTACCCGGGCCTGAATGCGACGCAGGAACTGTTCGAGATCGACGACCGGCGCATCACCTGCGCGGGCGGCACCGCGTCGATCGACATGATGCTCGACCTGATCGGCAGGCGGCACGGCGCCGACCTCGCGGCGGCGATCTCCGAGCAGTTCGTCGTCAGCCGCATCCGGCAACGCTCGGACAGCCAGCGGCTCGAGATCGCCGCGCGCTACGGCGTGCACAACCGCAAGCTGATCCACGTGATCGACACGATGCAGCGGCACATGGAAAGCCCCCTCGGCTCCGACGCGCTCGCGCAGGACGTGTCGATCACGCGGCGCCAGCTCGAACGGCTGTTCAGCGCGACGCTGAACGACACGCCGACGCGCTTCTACCTGAACCTGCGCCTCGATCGCGCCCGCGAGCTGCTTCAGCAGACCGACATGAGCATCACGTCGGTGTGCGTCGCATGCGGCTTCGAATCGCCGTCGCATTTCTCGCGCACCTATCGCGCGCGTTTCGGCGTGAGCCCGCGCAGCGACCGCCGCGCGACGCGCTGAGCAGCGCCGCTTTTACGTACAATCCGGCGCGCTATTGCACGCTTCGGCAGCGTTTCCCGTCATTCGATGAACAATGCCGCCGATTGATCGACGGACCGAAGCGGCCTTCGAAAATAAATTGCAATGTCGCCGAAAATATTCTGTAACATACCTCGCAATTAGATAGGCAGCCCTAAGGAGATGAGAGCCCGGGCCTGACGCACGTCGCGCCACGCGGGCTGCCAAACCGCCATCAATGCCGATCCGAGGGGTATGACATGACGATGCTCGCTTCGCCGTCGCCGCACCTGCCTGCCGTTCGCTTCCCCGCCGCCGTTCCGTCCCGATTCCTTTCGACCTGACGCTTAGTCCTCCTCAGTCAGTCGAATCTCCCTGCACCGCTTCGCCGCACCGGTTCCATCGAGCCGGCGCGCGAGCCGTGTCGTGCCTGCTCGCCACAAGCGCGCGGGCGTGTCCAACCGTTGAGATGAGGATCACGTATGCAGACATCACGCAAAGCATTACCGCTCGCCCTGGGTCTCGCGCTCGGTTTCGGCATCGTCGGCGGCAGCGCGGCCGATACCAAGGTCGCGAATCCGCAGGCGTCGAACCTGCGCGAAAGCCTGACGCGCGGCGTGGCACCGGCCGCGGCCAAGGCCGATACGGCCGCCGGCCAGTTCCGCGCGGACGGCGTCGCCGTCACGCTGTACAACCCCGCGTATCGCGCGAAGAAGGCGGCCGCCACGCCCGCCGCCACCGCGCGCGATTTCGTCGCGTCGCAGGCGACGCAGCTCGGGCTCGACCCGGCCGCGCTCGCGAGCCTCGCGGTCACGTCGGAGCGCGACGACGCCGATTTCACCGTCGTGCGCTTCCAGCAGCAGGCGGCCGGGCTGCCCGTGTACGGCAGCGACATCGCGGTGACGGTCGCGAAGGACGGCCGCATCCTGTACGTTGCGAGCAACACGATCAACGGCGTGGTCGCCACCGCGCGCAAGGCGCAGGCCGTCGACCAGCAGCAGGCGCTCGACCGCGCGCGCGCGTATCTCGGCGTCGGCGGCTTCACGAACCTCGACGCGCAGCTCGTCGCGTTCGTCGACAAGGCCGGCACGCATACCGCATGGAAGGTGCGCGGCCGCCCGCAGGACGGCCCGAAAGGCGACTGGGAACTGCTGATCGACGCGGGCAGCGGCGAAGTGCTGCGCGCCGAGGACAAGGCGTTCTATGCGACCGACGGCACCGGTTTCGTGTTCCGGCCGGATCCGCTTTCGTCGACGAAGAGCAGCTACGGCAGCACGGGCTACAAGGACAACAACGACGCGGACTCCACGCAGCTCACGGCCTCGCGCGTGCGCGTGACACTGAAGGATCTTGCGCAGTCGAATTCACGCTACGTGCTGTCGGGCCCGTACGCGTCGTGCGTCGATTTCGATGCGCCGCGCGACAACGCGTGCCCGGCACAGGCGACGCCCGCGTTCGAGTTCACGCGCGGCAACCTGTACTTCGAGGCGGTGAACACGTATTACCACATCGACACGTTCCTTCGTTACGTGAACCAGACGCTCGGCATCAAGGCGATGCCGTATCAGTACACGGGCGGCGTGCAGTACGACCCGCACGGCGAATCGGGCGACGACAACTCGTCGTATTCGTCGAGCAGCGGCCGGCTCACCTTCGGGCAGGGCGGTGTCGACGATGCGGAAGATGCGGACGTCGTGATCCACGAGCTCGGCCACGGCATCCACGACTGGGTGACCAACGGCGGCCTGTCGCAACAGGAAGGCCTGTCGGAAGGCACGGGCGACTATCTCGCCGCCGCGTACAGCCGCGACTTCAACCAATGGAGCCCGTCGGACGCGCAGTATCACTGGGTCTACAACTGGGACGGCCACAACGAATACTGGGGCGGCCGCGTGACGAACTGGAACGTCGGGCGCACCTACGCGCAGGCACGCGGCGCGGAGATCCACACGGCCGGCCAGTACTGGGCGTCGTGCAACCTCGTCGCGCGCGATGCGATCGGCGCGCAGGCGATGGACAAGGCGTTCCTGAAGGGGCTGTCGATGACCAACAGCTCGACGAACCAGAAGGCTGCCGCGCAAGCGGTGCTGACGGCCGCCGCCGCGCTCGGATACAGCAGCGCGCAGCTCACGGCGATCGGCAACGCGTACAACAAGAGCTGCACGTACGGCGTGACCGTGCCGCAGAAGTCGTAATTCCGCAGCAGGCGGGGCGGCGTCGCACGACCTGCGGCGCGCCCTCTTCCTCGACATCGCCATCCTCACGAGATCGAACATGCCTACTCTGACATTGACCCGCCTGAGCGCCGCGCTGGGCGGCATGCTGCTGACCGCCGCCGCGCACGCGACGCCGGTGTGGATCACGCTCGGCGACACCGCTTTCCGCCAGCTTCAACGCATCGATGCGAGCGCGACCGCGCAGTACAGCACGACGGTCGACGCCGGCAAGACGGCCGACGGCGCCGCGCGCCGCGAAACCGTGCACGTCGTCGAGATCGATGATGCGCGGCTCGGCGAACTCGCCCACGCGGTACACCATGCGCGCGGCCACGGGCCCGGCTACATCGTGCACGACTCGTTCGACGACGCGCGCCAGGCGTTGCAGCCGATACCCGCGGCGCTCGCGAAACAGGCGGCCGCGACCGCTTATACGGTGTCGAACGCACCGCAGATCAAGACCTGGATCCAGCAACTGCAGGCCAGTAACATCGTCGGCACGATCACGTCGATGTCCGGCTTCACGAACCGCTACTACACGACGTCGCACGGCGTCGCCGCATCGGACTGGCTCGCGCTGCAGTGGAAGCAACTGGCCGGCTCGCGCACCGACATCGCCGTCGAACAGTTCGCGCATACGGGCTTTCCGCAGAAATCCGTCATCCTGACGATCCGCGGCAGCGATCCCGCCGCGGGCACGGTCGTGCTGGGTGGCCACCTCGATTCGACGGTCGGCCGCACGACGGAAAACACGCGCTCGCCCGGCGCCGACGACGATGCGTCCGGCATTGCCAGCCTCACCGAAGCACTGCGCGTACTGCTCGCGAACGGCTACCGGCCGAAGCGGACGATCAAGTTCGTCGGCTACGCGGCCGAAGAAGCCGGTCTGCTCGGATCGAAGGCGATCGCCAAGCAGTTCCGCACGCAGAATGCGAACGTGGTCGGCGTGCTGCAGCTCGACATGACGAACTACAAGGGCGATCCGAAAGACATCTACCTGATCACCGACTACACGAACGCCGCGCAGAACACCTATCTGACGAATCTGGCGAAGACCTACCTGCCGGAACTCGCGATCGGCACGTCGCAGTGCGGGTATGCCTGTTCGGATCACGCGTCGTGGAATGCGCAGGGCTATCCGGCGTCGTTCCCGTTCGAGGCCGACCAGAACGACAGTCCGTATATCCATACCGTGAACGACACGCTGGAGAATTCGGACCGGCAGGCGAACCATGCGCTGAAGTTCGGCAAGCTGGCGCTCGCGTATGCCGTCGATCTCGGCGGTGACGGCACTGCGACCGTCAAGCACTGACGGGGCCGCGGTCGCTCAACGCCTCGCCGAACGGGCGCGCGTCACGCGCGCCCGTTCGAGTCCGATTTCCCGTTCCGGATAGAATCGTCGTCCGATCACTTCCGCGACACGGTGCACCTCCATGACCGACTTCTCCCGCTCCGCCGACGATCTCTCGCCCGAGCGCGTCACGACCGCGTTCGACCTGCCCGGCCACACGACCGTCCGTTCGCTCGGCGTCGCGCAGGGCATCATCGTGCGTTCGCGCTCGATCGTCGGCTCGTTCGGTGCATCGCTGCAAACCATTTTCGGCGGCAACATCACGCTCTATACGTCGCTGTGCGAGAAGGCGCGGCAGCAAGCGTTCGACAAGATGCTCGCCGACGCGCGCAAGCTCGGTGCGAACGCGATCGTCGCGATGCGCTACGACTCGACCGATATCGGGTCGGGCATCACGGAAGTCATCTGCTACGGCACGGCCGTGCGCGTGACGCAGGACGCCTGACGCTCGTCATACGTCGCGTTCGAGCGACTTCATGTTGGTCAGCTGAGGAAACAGCTTCATCCACGTCAGCGCGACGGCGATCGTCGCCGCGCCGCCGACGACGATGGCGGCCGGCGCGCCCCACCACGCCGCCGTCACGCCCGATTCGAATTCGCCGAGCTGGTTCGACGTACCGATGAACAACGAGTTGACCGCGCTCACGCGGCCGAGCATGTCGTCGGGCGTACGCAGCTGCACGAGCGACAGGCGCACGACGACGCTCACCACGTCCGACGCCCCCAACGCCGCCAGCGCGACGAGCGACACCGCGAAATCCCTCGACAGCCCGAATACGATCGTTGCGATGCCGAACGCGATCACGCCGCCGAACATCGCGCGGCCCGGCCGCCCCTTCAGCGGAAAACGCGTGAGCCACAGCGTGCCCGCGAGTGCGCCGACCGCGGGCGCCGCGCGCAACGCGCCGAGCCCCCACGGCCCGACCTGCAGGATGTCGCGTGCGTAGATCGGCAGCAGCGCGGTCGCGCCGCCGAACAGCACCGCGAACAGGTCGAGCGACAGCGCGCCGAGGATCGCCGGTTCGCGCCGAATGAACGCGATACCGGAAAACACCGAACGCAGCGTGACCGGTTCGCGCGCGGGGGGCGCGCTGCGCAGCGGAATCGTGCCGCTCAGCACCGCCGCGATCGCGAACGCGACGACGCTCGTGCCGAACGCGGCGGGCGCACCAACGCCATACAGCAGCCCGCCGAACGCCGGCCCGAGAATCTGCGCGGCCTGGTTCGCGGACGTCGACAGCGCGGTCGCGCGCGGCAGGTCGCCGCGCGGCACGACGGCGGGCAGCAGCGACGACACCGACGGCGATTCGAACGCGCGCGCGGTGCCGACGATCGCCGCGAGCGCGTACACGCCCGGCGCGGTGAGCCCCCCTGTCGCGGCGCCGAGCAGGAACACGCCGGCGGCCAGCGCCTCGACGCTCTGGCAGATCGTCGCGATGCGCCGGCGATCGTAACGGTCGGCCACCTGCCCGACGACCAGCGTCAGCGCGAACATCGGCACGAACTGCGCGAGTCCGACGAGACCGAGCGCGAACGCGCTGTGCGTGAGCGCATAGACGTACCAGCCGATCGCGACCGACAGGATCTGGAACGCGAGCGACGACATCACGCGCGTGCCCCAGAAGCGCTGGAACGGTGCGTGGCGAAACAGGTTGGCGGGTAACGGCGACGGCGAACGGGATTCGGGTAACGGGGCGGTCATCGGAGGGATGTGCGAGAGCGGGCGATCGGCGAGACGCAGGGCGCGTCAAACCGCGATGATATCGCCAACCGCCGAAACCGCGTCTCGCGCGCGTCCGTCATGCGCGGCAGCCCGCCTTACAAAAAAAAGCGCGAACCGCGGTTCGCGCCAAAGAGAGACCTCGCTGAAGACGTCGAATGAACTACCCTACCCCCGCTCAGAACGAATGCCGCATCCCGATCCGCACGTCGGCCTGCGTCTGCGTCGTCGACGGCGTGAAGCTGTAGCCGATCACCGCATCGACACCCTGCGAAGCACGCAGGTAGTCGCCGGAGATGTACACGTCGGTGCGCTTCGACAGCAGGTAGTGCAGGCCGGCCGTGCCCTGGTTCCAGTGGTGCCCTTCGAAGCGCGTGTGCTGGTAGCCCGCGATGAAGCTCAGCGCCGGCGTGAACTGGTACAAGCCGCCGCCTTCGTATACCTGCATGTGCGACGACTGGCCGAAGCCCTTGATCGTCGTGTACGAGAAGTTGGCGTCGAGCGACAGCTTGCCGATCGTGTAGCTGGTGCCGATGCCGAACGTGCCCTGGCTGTCGACGTCCATCGCGGTGTTCGCGAACAGGTCGGTGCGCGCGCCGGTCGCCGGATCGACGGTCACGGTCTGCTGGCCGAGGAACGTATGCGTGCCGATCATCGCGTACGGGTCGAACGCATAGATGCCGTTCGGGTTGTTCAGGCGCGTGTAAGCGGCGCCGATCGAGAAGTCGCCTTTCGTGTAGCTTGCGCCCGCGCTCCATGCGCTGTTTCGATGGAAGTTGCCGGCGACGTTGCCGAACGAGTACATCGCGCCGAACTTGAAGCCGCTCAGGTCGTTCGACAGGAACTTGACCGAGTTCGGCAGGCGGTCGCCGTTGAAGCGGTCGAAGTCGCCCTGGTGGATCGCGTAGCCGCTGCCCCATGCCGAGATGTTGTAGATCGACACGAGCTCGTTGGTGATGTCCAGCTGGTTGCCGAACGACAGCGTGCCCCAGTCGTTCTGGAGACCGACATAAGCCTGCCGCCCGAACTCCGCCCCGCCGAAGCCGAGCTGCCCGTTGCCGAGGTGGAAGCCGCTCTCGAGCGCGAACACGGCCTTCAGGCCGCCGCCGAGATCTTCCGTGCCTTTCAGGCCGAAGCGGTTCCCGTACGAGACGCCGTCATCGAACTTGACCACGTGCGAACCGCCCGTGTTGTTCACGTACGTAATGCCCGCATCGAGAATCCCGTATAGCGTCACGCTGCTCTGCGCGTGGCCGATGGCGGGAATACAGGCCGCGCATGCCAGCGCGGCGGCTACGGCAACTTTCTTTTGCTTCATTGTCGACCACCCTCCCTGAACCCTTCGATGGAAAGAACCGTGGCCTGGCGCGCGCAGCAATACGCCGGCTGATTCGAATTCGGTACGTCCGCTGGCTTCGGCATTTCGTTTTCCGCAATAACGGAGCCATTGGCGAAAAATACAAACCCATATTTCAGGCCACCCGTCTGAAGGCGACACTAAATGGTCTTGATGCGACGGTTCGGGAAAACACGGAGACGGGCGGCACGGCAAAAACCGGCCGCCCGGAGGCAGATCAGCGGGCGTCGAGCGCCGCGCGCACGGCCGGAAGTGCCGGCGTGCCGGATGCGGTCGTGACGCCGTCCAGCCAGCCCTCGACGAGCGCCGGGTCGGCCTTCAGCACGTGCTGCGCCGCGAGCGCGGGCGACGTCTTGTTGTCGAGCATGTCGGCGATCATCCGGTTCTCGACGTCCACGGAGAACGTCATCTGCCGGAACAGCCGCGCCAGGTTCGCGCACTGGCCGGCAAAGCCCGGGCGCGTCACCGTGTTGACGGTCGCGCCGCCATAGTTCGGACCGAAATACGCGTCGCCGCCCGACAGGTAGGTCAGGTGGAACTTCGTGTTCATCAGGTGCGGCTCCCACGCGAGAAAGACGATCCAGCGCTTGTCCCGCACCGCGCGCTCGACCTGCGTGAGCATCCCCGTCTCGCTCGATTCGACGAGCGACCAGTTCGCGGACCCGAGCGCATGGTCGGACAGCATCCGCTTGATGTTCTGGTTCGCGGGGGCGCCGGGCTCGATCCCGTAGATCTTGCCGCCGAAGCGGTCCGCGTAGCGCGCGAGATCGGCGAACGTGTGCACGCCCGCGGCCGCGACGTAGTCGGGCACGGCCAGCGTGAACTTCGCACCGCTGAGGTTCGCGTGCAGCACGTCGATCGACTTCTCGTCGACGAACGGCTTCACCAGCGGCGCCTGCGCGGGCATCCAGTTGCCGAGGAACACGTCGACCTGCCCTTTCTTCAAGCCCTGGTACGTGATCGGCACCGACAGGTTCGCGACGTCCTGCCGGTAGCCCAGCGCCTTCAGCACGACGCCGGCCATCGCGTTCGTCGCGTCGATGTCGGTCCAGCCGGGCGCCGCCATCTTCACGTCGCGACACGTCTGCGGATCGGCGGCGTGTGCGGACTGCATCGCCACCACGCACGCGGCCGCGGCAAGCGCCGTGCCGAGCCTCCTGATTGCTGCATTGCATTGTCGTTTCATGATTCGCTTCCTCCGTCGTTCGTCAATGACCGCGATGCGGTACGTTCAGCGCCCGACGCGCGGAAAGCGCGCCATCGCTTCGAGCGTGTCGAGTTCGATGTGATTGCGCATGTAGCGCTGGCTCGCATCGGTGAATGGCTGCCAGTCCCATGCCTGGATGCGGCCCTGCGTCGTCGCCGCGTAATGGAAGCGGCGCCGCCGCTGGCTCGCGCGCACCTGGGCGTCGAGTTCCGGCAGGTTCCAGCGCCGCGTGGCCTCCGTACGGAATGCGGCGAGCACGTCGGCGGCTTCGGGCAGGCCGGCCAGGTTCGTGCGCTCGCGCGGATCGTCGGCGAGGTTGTAGAGCTGGTCGGGATCGGCCGGGCAATGCACGTACTTCCAGTCGCCGCGGCGGATCATCACGACCGGCGCGACCGCTCCTTCCGCGAGGTATTCGCCCAGCGCGACGTCGTGCGCCGGCGCGCCCCGCAGATGCGGCACGAGGCTCGCGCCGTCGACCGGGTCGGGCCAGCCGCCGGCCGGCGCCGCGCCGGCCAGGTCGACGAGCGTCGGCAGCAGGTCAACGTGCGACACGGGCCCGCGCACGCGCGCGGCGTCGAAGCGGCCCGGCGCGTGAACGATCAGCGGCACGCGGCAGCCGCCCTCGAAGAACGTCATCTTGTACCAGAGTCCGCGCTCGCCGAGCATGTCGCCGTGGTCGGACGTGACGACCACGATCGTGTCGTCGGCGAACCCGCATTGCTCGAGCGCGGCCAGCACGCTGCCGAATTGCGCGTCGACGTAGGACGTCGCGCCATAGTAGGCGCGGCGCGCGGCGCGGATCTGCGCGTCGGTCGGCGGCGTGCGGTCGTTTTCGCACACGAAGCGCAGCCGCTGCGAATGCGGATCGCTTTCGGCCGCATCGAGCCGCACGGCCGGCATGTCGATCTCGTCGTCGCTGTACAGATCCCAGTATTCGCGCGTGATCGCGTACGGATCGTGCGGATGCGTCAGCGACACGACCATGCAGAACGGCCGCTCGTCATGCCCGGCCGCACGCTCGCGCGCGACGTCGTACAGCTTCTGCTTCGCCGCGAACGTGACCTCGTCGTCGAAGTCGAGCTGGTTCGTGCGCACGCACGGGCCGGCCTCGAGCACCGAGCTCATGTTGTGATACCAGCTCGGCCGCTCGGTCGGGCGGTCCCAGTCGGGCACCCAGCCGAAGTCGGCCGGATAGATGTCGGTCGTCAGCCGCTCCTCGAAGCCGTGCAGCTGGTCGGGGCCGCAGAAATGCATCTTGCCGGACAGCATCGTGCGGTAGCCGCCCGCGCGCAGGTAGTGCGCGAAGGTCAGCGTTTGCGCCGGCAATTCGGCGGCGTTATCGTAGGCGCCAATACCCGACGGCAGCTTGCCGGTCAGCAGCGAGAAACGCGATGGCGCGCACAGCGGGCTCGCGCAATACGCGGCATCGAACACCACGCCTTGCGCGGCGAGCCGGTCGAGCGTCGGCGTGCGTGCGACGCGGTTGCCGTAGGCCGGCAACGCGAACGGCGTCAGCTGGTCGGCCATCAGGATCAGGATGTTGGGAGTCGGGTTCGTCATCGGCGGTCGTGGGGAAATCGGTGTTCGAACGGAACGGCGCGACGCTTCGGCAGCGGCGCGGCCAGCATGACGGACGCGGCCTGAAGAAAGTGCCGCGCGCACCGGCCGCGACTGGCTAGAATCGCGGAAGAACCGGCACGGTGCCGTGCCGTCCGAAGCACTATCCCCCGCCCGAATTCGCGCGGGAAGGCGTCCGGCCCTTATGGGGCCATTAGAGAGACTTATGTCGAAATCGGAACCGTTACCGTCGATGCAGGCGCTGCGCGCGTTCGAATCGGCCGCCCGTCTCCAAAGCTTCACGGCCGCCGCGCGCGAACTCGGCTCGACGCAGCCGGCCGTGAGCCAGCAGGTGTTCCAGCTCGAGGCGGAACTCGGCGTGCCGCTGTTCGAGCGCAGCCCGCGCGGCGTCACGCTGACGAGCGACGGCCAGTGCCTGTACGAAGCCGTGCGGGTGAGCCTCGACACGCTGCGCGGCGCCACCGCGACGCTGCGCGCGCGCCGCGAGCATGGCGCGCTCACGATCGTCACGGATTTCGGTTTCGCGACCTACTGGCTGATGCCGCGCCTCGCGGGCCTGAAGCGCGTGATGCCGGACGTCGACGTGCGGGTCGTCACGTCACAGGATTACGACGCGCAGCGCGACCACGCCGACATCGCGATCCTGTTCGGCGACGGTCACTGGCCATCGTGCACCGCCGCGCGGCTCTTTCCGGAATCCGTCACGCCGGTCTGCTCGCCCGCGTTCCGCGCCGCGCATCCGCACGTCGCCCGGCCCGACCACCTGCATGCGCTGCCGCTGCTGCACGTGCAGCCGACGCGCCCCGAACGCTGGCTGTCGTGGGCCGGCTGGTTCGACGCGCATGGCCTCGATGCGCCGGCCGCCGCGCGCGGCGTGACCTTCAACAGCTATGCGCTCGTGATCCATGCCGCGCTGCTCGGCGAGGGCGTTGCCCTCGGCTGGTCGCCGCTCGTCGATGAGCTCGTCGCGTCCGGGCAGCTCGTGAAGCTCGTCGACGCGCCCGTCGTCACGTCGCGCGGCTACTTCCTGGTGCGTCCTCCGCAGCGACCCGAGCCGGACGCGACCCACGTGTTCCGGCGCTGGCTGCTGGATGCGTGCGCACCTGCGTAAATGGCCGTCCGGCGTCCAGCGGATATTCTCCTGACGCCGGCTGGGTTGGCGATGGCCGCCCCGCTTGACGCCCGCCGCCCGCCCCGCACGCAGCCCCGCCCTCGTCCCTCAGCCGCGCTGGCGCGCCGATACCAGCCACACGGCGGGTTGGTTCTATCCGCGCCAGAAACGTCCTGATTTACTTGAGTCTCCCGCTACCCGCGTAGCCTGGCGCCCCGGCGCGCCGCCGCGCGGGTTCGCGCTCCATGACTCCGAGGAATCTCATGACCGCCGACTCACGCCCCGATCAATTCGTCCTGACGCTGTCGTGCCCGAGCGCGGCCGGCCAGGTCGCCGCCGTCGTCGGCTTTCTCGAGCGCCATCGCTGCTATGTCGATGCGCTGAACGTGTTCGACGACGATCTCAGCAACCGCTTCTTCGTGCGCTGCGTGTTTCATCCGACGGATGAGACGCTGCAGATCGACGCATTGCGCCAGGAGTTCGGGCCGATCGCGACCGCGCTCGGCGGCGGCGGTGAAAGCGACACGCAATGGGCGATTCACGACGTGAACGCGCGCCCGAAAGTGCTGATCATGGTGTCGAAGCTCGAGCACTGCCTCGCCGACCTGCTGTTCCGCTGGCGGATGGGCGAGCTGAAGATGGACATCGTCGGCATCGTGTCGAACCATCCGGATTTCGAGCCGCTCGCCGTGCAGCACGGGCTACCGTTCCGCCACTTCCCGATCACGGCCGACACCAAGGCGCAGCAGGAAGCGCAGTGGCTCGACTTCTTCGAATCGAGCGGTGCCGAACTCGTGATCCTCGCGCGCTACATGCAGGTGCTGTCGCAGGAAACCAGCGCGAAGCTCGCGAACCGCGCGATCAACATCCATCACTCGTTCCTGCCCGGCTTCAAGGGCGCGAAGCCGTATCACCAGGCGCATGCGCGCGGCGTGAAGCTGATCGGCGCGACCGCGCACTTCGTGACCGACGATCTCGACGAAGGTCCGATCATCGAGCAGGTGGTCGAGCGCGTCGATCACGCACTGCGTCCCGAACAACTGCTCGCGGTGGGCCGCGACGTCGAATGCATCACGCTTGCACGCGCGGTGAAGGCGTTCATCGAGCGCCGCGTGTTCCTGAACGGCGACCGAACGGTGGTGTTTCCGTAAGCGCATCCGTTCGGCGAGCGGCCAACAAAAAACCCGACCGGCAGCAGCCGGTCGGGTTTTTTATCGCCTGGCATTCGACGCTTCGCGCGACGGCCCCGGGTGCGGTGTCCGGGTTCGTCGCGCGAAGTGCGTGCCGCGGTCAGGTGCTTACTTCACCCACGCGAAGTAGTACGACAGCCAGATCGTCAGCGCCGCGCCGATCAGCGCCGCATACGGCATCAGGTTCAGCCACATCGCGCGCTTCGGCACCTCGAGTTCCATGTCGCGCTGCATCTGCGCGGGGAAACGGCCGCGATCCTGCCAGTAGTGGCGATAGAGAAACACCGGCACGATCAGCAGCATCGCGATCAGCCCGTTGCGCAGCGTGCCTTCGCCCTGCAGGTTCGCACCCGCGCCGACATAGACGAGGTTCGCGTAGCCGCAAATCGAACCGGCGACGAGCAGCCAGGTCGGGCAGCGGAACGGCCGATCCCAGTTGCCGCGATCCATCCGGTGGATCCAGCCAGACTGGAGGTTCAGGAATACGAACAGCATGTAGCAGACGTTCGAGATCGACAGCACCGTCATGTAGTCCGACATCATCAGCAACACGAGGTTGAAGCCGAGATCGGTCCACATCGCGCGCGTGGGCGAGCCGTGCTCGTTCACGTGCGACAGGTACTTCGGCAGCCAGCCATCGACCGATGCCTGATACAGCGTGCGCGAAGAGCCCATCATCGACGTCATCACGATCAGCAGGATCGACAGCATCAGCATCACGACGACCGCATTCGCGACCCATGCGCCGCCGCCGACGATCTTCGCCATCGCGGCCGCGACGCCGGTGCCGTCGCCGATCGACGGATCGAGCATCGCCTGCGTGCCGAGCGCACCCTGGAACGCCATCGGCACGAGCGTCATCACGACGAGACACAGCGCGCCCGACCAGAAGATCGCCTTCGCGGTGTCGCGACGCGGATCGCGGAATTCACGCGTATAGCAGACCGCCGTCTCGAAGCCGTACGACGCCCAGCCAGCCATGAACATCGCGCCGAGCGCCATCGTGACGCCCTGCCCGTTCCACGAGCCGAAGGTCGCGGTCGTGAGGTTGCCTTGAGCGTCATGGCCGAGCGGCAGCAGCGGGAGCAGGTTCGACATCGGCACGTCGCCGGTGACGAACGGCACGATGCCGACGATCAGGAGCGGCGTGAGCGACGCGATGCCGAGAATGCGCTGCGTGCGTGCCGCCTTCGACGCGCCGCTGTGCTGCAGTTTGAACGTGATGAGAAGCAGAATCGTCGCGATGATGAACGTCGCGTTGATTCGCAGGGAAAGCCCCGGCTTGATGAAGCCGAGATCCGCAACCTTGAGTTGCCAGTGCAGCACCGCCGCATCGGCGGGAAAGAGACTCGTCAGCGCATAGCTCGCCGCGAGGCCGCAGCCGAGCGCGAGCATCGGCGACCACGCGAGCCAGTTGCACCACACGGAAACCGGGGCAATCAGCTTGCTGTATCGGACCCAGCCGATCGCGCCATACACCGACGCGCCGCCCGATTTATGAGGAAATAGCCCCGATATTTCCGCATAAGTCGCGCTTTGAATCAGCCCCATCGTGATCGCGGCGATCCAGATCGCCCACGCGGGCTGGCCGATCGTCGCGCATACGCCGCCGATCGTGAACAGTACGCCTGCCGGCACACCGCTCGTAACCCAGAATGCGTCTTTCCAAGTCAGGCCACGGTGCAGCGTGTGGCCCGTCGAATCATGTGAGATGTTTGCCTCAACATCACTGGTGCGATTAGCACGCAGTCCTGCCTGACTCATCCAATTCCTCCTCTCGATCAGAGTGAGCGCTTCAGCGCTTACTCTCGTCCGATACAAAGCAGATGACTCCGCACGAGGGCGCTAGTGTAACAACTTGCGCGCATTTTTGCAGAATCAGAAAAAGAAAACCGGGATATGGCCGCATGAATTCACGATTATTTCGGATTCCTGCGGGTCATTCCCGGCGTGTTGTTTTATGATTGCGCGCGATGAATCGCCGCGGTGTTACTGCGTGCCTTCAGTCCACGAATTCACGCGGTCCGCATGCGCAGCAATCCATGCATCGGCGGCTGCTTCCGGCTTCGAGCCGTTCTGGATCGCGAGCATCACGCTGTCGATCTCGCCCGGCTTCCACTGGAACTTCTTCAGGAACGCGACGACCGGCTTGGCCTTCGTTTCGAGCTGCGGGTTCACGACGCTGTCGACGTGCTCCGCGCCGCCGAACACCTTCTTCGGATCCTCGAGGAAGCGCAGTTTCCACTTCGCGAACATCCAGTGCGGCGCCCAGCCGGTCACGATCACCGGCTTGTTCGCGCCGACGGAGCGCGACAGCTCGGCCGTCATCGCGCTGCCCGAGCTCGGCATCAGCGTGTAGTTCAGGCCGTAGCTCTTGATCGCTTCGTCGGTCTTGCGCATCACGCCCGCGCCTGCATCGATGCCGACGATCCGGCCGCCAAAGCTGCTTTTCTCGGCATTCAGGTCGTCAATGCTCTTCGCCTTCACGTAGTCGGGGACGATCAGGCCGATCTTCGCGTCGGGGAAGTTCGCGCCGAGATCGACGACCTTCGCCTTGTATTCGCCCCAGTAGGAACCGTGCGTCACGGGCAGCCACGCGGACAGCGTCGCGTCGAGATCGCCGCGCGCCACGCCCTGCCACATGATCCCGGCAGCAACCGGTACGAGCTGGACCTGGTAGCCGAGCTTCTTCTCGATCACGCGGGCGGCAACGTTCGACGTCGCGACGCTGTCATCCCAGCCTTCGACGTAGCCGATCTTCAGCGTGGGCTTCGTATCGGCGAGCGCCGACGCGCTCAGTGCCACCATCGCCGACAGTGCGCCGGTCCACAACAGTTTTCCGAACAACTTCATGGTCGATCTCCTTGAAATGCGCACCGTGCGCGTTGTCTCTCTAGGTTCTTCAACCACAATTCCGCGGTATCGTTGTTTTCCGACGGATGCTTGTCCGGACGCGACGCGACGCGGCCGGACAAGCGATGGCTTGTTTTGACTACTTGTCGATCACCAGATCCGACAGCGGCTTGCTGCAGCACAGCAGCACCATCCCCTGATCGATCTCGCGCTGGCGGATGCCGCCGTTGTGCTTCATCTCGACCTGCCCCGACACGAGCTTCACCTTGCAGGTGCCGCACATGCCCTGCGTGCACGACGCCGGCAGCCGCACGCCCGACTGGCGTGCCGCGTCGAGCACGTGCTGCTCCGAGCCGCACGAAATCTCGCGGTTGCTCTTCGCGAAGCTGACCGTGTACTGCTTCGTCGCGGCGTCCGCGCCGTCGGCGGCCGGGACGAGTTCGGCGAGCACGTCGTCGCTCGCGGTCTGCGCGAGCGTTTCGAACGAGAAGCTTTCCTCGTGATACTGCTTGCGATCGAAGCCGGCTTCGTCGAGCAGGTCGCGCACGGCCTTCATGTACGGCGCGGGGCCGCACGTGAAGATCTCGCGCTCCATGAAGTCCGGTGCGATCAGCTTCAGCAGCGGCAGCGTCAGGAAGCCCGTGACGCCCGGCCAGTTGGTGCGTGCACCGACGCGCTCGACGACGAACGACGTGCGGAAGTTCGTATGGTTCGATGCGATCAGATCGAGTTCGCGCGCGAAGATGATGTCGTCCGGCGTGCGTGCGCTGTGCACGAACAGGATGTCGCGATCCTCCGCGAGATCATGATGTGCGCGGCTCATCGACATCAGCGGCGTGACGCCCGAGCCGGCCGACAGGAACAGATACTTGCGCGCCGGATGCCGCGCGCACGTGAATTCGCCGGCCGGGCCGAGCACGCGCACCGCCGCGCCCGGCTGCAGGTTGTCGTGCAGCCAGTTTGACACCTTGCCGCCCGGCACGCGCTTGACCGTGATCGAGATCGTGTGCGGCCGCGCCGGCGACGACGAGATCGTGTAACAACGGTTGATCGTCTCGCCTTCGATGTCGAGCTCGAGCGTGATGAACTGCCCGGGCTCGAACGAGAACGCACGGCCTTGCGGCGAACGGAAGAAGAAGCTCTTCACGTCGTGGGTTTCCTGCCGCACGTGGCAGCACACCAGCGTTTCCTCGACGTCGCTCGTCCAGCGCTCGGGGAGCGCGTTCCAGAAGGCCGGGTGCGTAACCCGGCTGTCCGCCGGCTCGAAATTGGCCGCATCTCGCATCATGTGTGACTCCGCTTGCTGTTCCGCTGACTACTACGCGCCGGTTTTTTCGGCGAGCCGGCCGATGTACCAGGCCGAGAATTTTTCGACGAGACCTTCCGTGTACGGCGAATACGGGCCCGGCTCGTACGCGCTGCTGGTCGCGCCGCGCTGCGAGAACTCGACGAGCGCGCGATCCTGGTCGTTGGTCGCGTTCCACACGGCCGTCAGGTTCTTCACGTCGTAGTCGATGCCTTCCTTCGCATCCTTGTGCACGAGCCACTTGGTGCGCACGAGCGTCTTGCCGGCCGACAGCGGAATCACCGAGAACGTCACGATGTGATCGCTCATGAAGTGGTGCCACGAGTTCGGTTGCGTCCAGAACGACAGGCCGCCGAGGTCGGCCTGGTCGAACTTGCCGAGCAGCTTCTTCGATGCGACCTTCGCGTCGAGCGTCTGCGATTCGCCGTGGCGGTCGAGCGGCAGGCGCTGCGTACGGAAGCCCGTCACGTCGAGCAGCTTTTCGATTTCGGCGGACGGCAGGCCCATTTCGGCCCACTCCTTGCCACGTCGCACGCAGGTTTCCGCGAATGCGTCCATGCCTTCGGCGTTCGCTTCGGAACGCTGATAGCCGAAGCCGTATTCGTACAGCGAGATCGTCAGCTCGGGATGGTTCGCGACGCAGTGATAGCACTCGCGGTTGTTCTCCATCGTGAGCTTCCAGTTGCCTTCCTCGATGATGTCGATCTGTGCGGCGATCTTCGTGCTCGGCAGATCGTGCGGCAGCAGATACGGCTCCATCTGGGCGCGCAGTTGCGCGAAATCGACCGGCGGCTCCTCGGCGAGGCAGATGAAGATCAGGCCCGCGAGGTTCTGCACGTGCACCGACTTCAGGCTGTGCTTGCAGCGGTCGAACTTCTCGCCCATGTGCTCGGCGAACATCAGCTGACCCGTCAGGTTGTAGGTCCAGCTGTGGTACGGGCACACGATGTTGCCGACCGAGCCCTTGTCCTCGTTGCACAGACGCGCGCCGCGGTGACGGCACACGTTGTGGAACGCGCGGATTTCCATGTCGTCGTCGCGCACGATCAGGATCGAGTCGCTGCCCAGTTCCACGGTCACGTAGTCGCCCGGCTCGGGAATGTCCGGTTCGACCGCGACCTGGATCCAGTGCTGGCGGAAAATCGCCTCCATGTCGAGGGCGAAGATTTCCTCGCTCGTATAGAACGGCGCCTCGAGGCTGTAACCTTCCTTGCGTCGTTCGATCAGTGCGCGAATGTCTGCCGATACTTTCATCGTTTGCTCCGGATTCCTTGCGTCCCAGTGTGGTTGCCGACAGGCATCAAAATCAGTAGTCGATGAGCTGATGCTCGCGCAAATACGCGAGGATCACTTGTGCTTTTTCGACTGAACTCCCTTCATTTACGACGTTGCCGCCGCGGCTTTCGGTCGTCGTCGCCGACAGCATCCGGGCATGCCCGGAGCGCTTCTCGGCAGCGACCAGCTTTACGGGTTTACGCTCGATCGGGCCGACCTTCCACGCGGCGGCATCGGCATCCGCGCCGGTCGACGTCAGCGCCGGACGGATCGCGCCGGCCCGCAGCCGCGCATACGCGTAGCGCGGCGCCACGTTGGCGAGCGGATGGACCGCGACGACGGCGGGCAGCGCCGCGTCGACGCGCCGCCGCAACCCTTTCGGCAAGAATTGCCGGACCGCCGCGCGACCGCCGTCGACCGTCACGTCGACGGCCGAGCCGACGAGCGGATAGCCGAGCGTCGCGGCGACGCGATACGGCAGCATCCCGGTGTCATACGCGCCCTCGGCGCGGGTGCCGGTCAGCACGAGGTCGTAGCCTTCGACACGCGCGGCGAGCGCATGCGCGGCATCGTCGCCGTCGTGGCAGGCCAGCACCTCGACCTGCCGCGCACCGAGCGCGAGGTATTCAGCAAGCGCTTCATTCGCGGGGTCTCCCGCATGGAGCACGTCGAGCTGCGCGCGATGCCGCTCCGCGAGCTGACGGCCGACCTCAAGCGCGGCCGCGTCGTTGCGGCTGTAGCGCGCGGCGCCGCTGACCGGGTGCCGGCCCACGGAGACGAGCACCGCGATGCGTTGCAACTGGCGGGGGGCGTTCATGCTGCGACTCCTTCGGATTCACGGGCGCCGACCGCAGTCGGCGATTGTCCGCGCGACACGCGTGCGGCCTGCACCTGTTCGATCAGCGCGGCGATCGTCGCCTGCGCGTCGCCCACCACCGTCAGGTTCGCGCGCTTCGCGATCGGCGCGCTGCCGTCGAGGTTGACCGCGATCACGTGACGGCAGTCCTTGATCCCCTGCAAGTGCTGCACCGCGCCCGAGATGCCGAACGCGATGTACACGCTCGCCTCGACCGTCTTGCCGGTCGCGCCCACCTGCTTGTCGCGCGTGAAGTGACCGTTGTCGACCGCGACGCGGCTCGCGCCGATCGCCGCGCCGAACGCGCCGGCGAGCCGCTCGAACGCGCCAATGTCAGACACGCCGTTGCCGGCCGACACGATGAAATCGGCCTCCTCCAGCGCGACTTGCGCCGCGTCGATTTCCTCGAGGCCGAGATCGCGGTACGGTTGCGCCGCGTCGCGGGCCGGGCGGATGAAGTCGGCGGCCAGGCGCTCGCCGGCGCCGACGAAGGGCAGTTTCGCTTCGACCGCGTTCTGCGCGAGCAGGATCACGTCGGGCAAGCCGCGCGTCGCGAACGCACGGCCGGCCTGCGCATACGCGCCGACATGCTTCGCGTCGATCTCGACCACGTGGGTCGCGACGCTCGCGCCGGCGGCCGCCGCGTAACGCCGGCCGAGATCGCCGTCGCCGGTCGCGTTGTCGGGCACGAACACGTGCTTCGGCGCGAGCGCCGCAGCACAGGCCTGCAACGCTTGCAATTCGCTTTCGGGCGCGAAGGCGCGACGGTCGAAGTCGGCCAGCTCGATCAGCTTGTCGACGCCGAGCACCGCTGCGTCATCCTTTAGTTCACCGAACGCCAGCAGCGCGACTTCCGTCTGCGCGTCGGCGAGCACCGCAGCAGCGGCGATCGCCTGCCGTGCATGGTCGTCGAGCGCGCCGCGCTCGGTGTGCGCCACCACCAGCATCACGTGCTTCGGGTCCTGCACCGCGCGGCGCGGCTTCGCGGCGGCGGCGCCATGACCGTGCGCGGACCACTGCGCGGCGTTCGCATCGGCGCTGCCTTCCTCGCCCAGCGTGATGCGCTTCAGGCCCGCGGCCGTGATGATGAACGGCCGGCGCGGATCGATTCGTTTGATCGTGTTCATCGATTCACTCCAGCGAGGCGGCAACGAGTTCGGCCACGTCGAGCACGTCGGGGCGCGGGCCCACGACGCCTTCGAGCATCGCCGTGCAGTTCGGGCATCCGACCGCGACCACGTCCGCGCCGATGGCGCGTGCGTCGTCGATGCGGATGTCGGGAATACGCTGCTTGCCCGGGATGTCGGTCAGCGGCGCGCCGCCGCCACCGCCGCAGCAGCGGCCGCGCATGCCGTTGCGCTCCATCTCGACGACCTGGATGCCGATCGTCTTCAGCAGCTTGCGCGGCGATTCCGTCTCGCCGTTGTAGCGGCCGAGGTAGCACGGGTCGTGATACGTGGTGCGCTTCTCGCGCAGCGCGTCGACGGCCTTCGGCGCGATCTTGCCGCTGTCGGCCAGCTCGGCGAGGTACGTCGTGTGATGCTTGACCGTCACGCGCAGCCCGAGCGCGCGGTATTCGTTGCGCAGGCTGTGCATCACGTGCGGGTCGGCCGTCACGATCTGCTTGTACGACAGCGAGCCGAGCGTGCCGATCAGGCGCTTCGCCATCTGCTGGAACGTCGCTTCGTCGCCGAGGCGGCGTGCGACGTCGCCGGTGTCGGTCTCGGTCCCGCCGAGCACCGCGTAGTCGACGCCCGCCTTGTTCAGCACCTTCACGAATGCGCGCAGCGTGCGCTGGTAACGCATGTCGAACGCGCCTTCACCCGCGACGAACAGCACGTCGACCGGCTTGCCCGGTTGCGCGACGGGTGCGTTCAGGTCGACCGACCAGTCGTAACGTGCAGCCGTGTCGTAGCCGCCCATCGTGCCGGTCTCGCGCAGGTTCGCGAGCACTTCCTGGCCCTTGCCCGGCACCGTGCCGTGCACCAGCGTGCGGTTGCGGCGCATGTCGACGATCGCGTCGACGTGCTCGATCAGCATCGGGCACTCCTGCACGCAGGCACGGCAGGTCGTGCACGACCAGAGCGTCTGCTCCTCGATCAGGCCGGACACGATCGGGCCGTTCGGCTCGCCGCGATGCTGGCCGACCGCGAGGCCCGGCGTCGGGCTGCCGGCGTACGCGGCATCGGTGCCGCCCGCCATGCCGACGACGAGATCCTGGATCAGCTTCTTCGGGTTCAGCGGCTGGCCCGACGCGAACGCGGGGCACGCGGCTTCGCACTTGCCGCACTGCACGCACGCGTCGAAGCTCAGCAGCTGGTTCCAGCGGAATTCGACCGGCTTCGCGACGCCATACTCCTCGTGCTCGATGTCCGGCAGCTTCAGCGCGGTCGGCGGCGTGGCCGTGCCGTTGCCCGTGAACGAATCACGGGTGGCCGCGAAACGCTCCTGGCGCGGGTGGAACGCAAGGTGCAGCAGGCCGGCGATCGCATGCTTCATCGGGCCGCCCTTCGCTGCGCCGACGGTCATCGTGAATGCACCGGCGCCGATCAGCAGCGCGCAGAGCACCGCGAACGCACCCGACATCGCGCCGGTCGGCACGACCATGAACAGCACGAGGCCGAGCGCGAACGAGCCGAGCAGCCAGGGCAGCGCGTTCCACGGGCCGCGCGACAGGCGCGCCGGCACGTCCTTGGCCGCGCGGCGGCGCCAGACGAACACCACGCCGACGAGCATCGCGAGCGCCGCGAGGAAGATCAGCTTGTCGAGCCACGGCGAGTAGATCGCCAGGCCGTAGTTGACGAACACCAGCGCGAGCGCGGCGATCGCGCCGCCGGCGGTCGCGACGTGGGTCTTCGCGATGTACGGATCGCGAGCAACCACGTGGTGCAGGTCGACGAAGTAACGCTTCGGAATCGCGAACAGGTTCGCGACGCCGAACGAGCCGGGCGCCGTCGCGCGCCCGAGACGCCAGTAGGACGAGCGCTTCGCGACCGCGAACGCGAGCCCCGCCACCGACAGCCACAGCAGTGCGGTAATGAGGAATGCCGGATTCATCTTTAGAAATCCTTGACGAGACGCAGCGAGTCGTAGATCGCACCGTGGACGTTGTGCATCGAGATGCAGTCGCCGACACGGAACAGCAGGAAGCGGCCGTTGCCCAGTTCTTCCGACAGGCACGGCTGCGGCTCGGCCGCGAACAGCGTGTGCGGATCGATCTGGCCGCGGTTCACGGACTCCGGCTTGAGCTTCCAGTACAGTTCGTCATTCGGCGACGAACCGTTCTCGATCACCACCTGGTCGACCGCGCGCTCTTCCAGTTCCTCGGTGTATTCGTTGCGCAGCACGGCGATCATCTTGCCGTCTTCCTCGTACACGCGATCGAGCATGGTGTTCGGCGTCGGGATCACGCCGAGCGCATACAGGCGGCGATAGAAGATCGGGAACGTCGTGCCGCCGCAATCGTCGGCCACCTTCACGTCGGGCGTCACGACCTCGACCTTCGAGCCGCGGCTCGCCATGAAGTCGGCCACGCCGGCGCCCGCATGGGTGCTCACGCCGTCGAACAGCAGCACGTTCTGCTTCGGCTCGACCTTGCCGGTCAGGATGTCCCACGAGCTGACGGCCAGCCCTTCGGCCACGCCCCAGGCCGGCACCTGCCACGTGAAGCTCGAACCGCCGGTCGCAAGCACGACGATGTCCGGCTTCTCGGCCATGATCATCTTCTCGTCGGCGGCGACGCCCAGGCGGCGATCAACGCCCAGGCGCTTCGTTTCCATGTCGAACCAGCGGATGATCCCCGACATCTGTTCGCGCTGCGGCGCCTTCGCGGCGATCATCACCTGGCCGCCCACTTCGGCGTTCTTCTCGAACAGCACCACGTCGTGGCCGCGCAGCTTCGCGACGCGTGCGGCCTCGAGCCCCGCGGGGCCCGCGCCGACCACCACCACCTTGCGCTTCGGGCCGCGCGACTTCTCGATGATGTGCGGCATCGTCGCTTCGCGCGACGTCGCGGCGTTCTGGATGCAGAGCACGTCGAGGCCGTTGTACTGGCGGTCGATGCAGTAGTTCGCGCCGACGCACTGCTTGATTTCGTCTTCCCGGCCGTCGCGGATCTTGATCACCATGTGCGGATCGGCGATCTGCGCACGCGTCATGCCGACCAGGTCGATCATGCCGTTCGCGAGCAGGCGTTCGGCCTGGCCCGCATCACGAATGCTCTGCGCGTGCATCACGGGAATCTTCACGACCGATTTGATGCCGGCCGCGAGGTGCACGAACGGCTCCGGCGGCAGCGCCATCGGCGGCATGCAGTTGGCGATCGTGTTGTGCGTGTCGCCGCCCGAGCCGACCACGCTCAGGTAGTCGATCAGGCCCGTCTCCGACATCGCCTGCGCAATTTCCTTCAGCGCCTCGTGATCGAGACCGTCCTCGTGGAATTCGTCGCCGCACATCCGCAGGCCGACGCAGAAGTCCTTGCCAACCGCTTCGCGCACGGCCGTCAGCACCTCGATGCCGAAGCGCAGACGGTTCTCGAGGCTGCCGCCCCATTCGTCGGTGCGATGGTTCGAACGCTTGCTCCAGAACTGGTCGATCAGATGCTGGTGGGCGGCGGAGATTTCGATGCCGTCCATGCCGGCTGCCTTCACGCGCTTCGCGGCCGCCGCGAAGTCGCCGATGATGCGGCGGATTTCCTCGATCTCGATGATCTTCGCGTTACCGCGGTGCACCGGCTCGCGCACGCCCGACGGCGACATCAGATGCGGCCAGTGCTCGCCGTGGAACGACGAGCGGCGGCCCATGTGCGTCGCCTGGATCATGATCTTCGCGCCGTGCTTGTGCATCGTGTCGGCCAGGCGCGTGAGCGGGTCGATGATCTTGTCGTTCGACAGGTTCACCGACTTCCACCAGCCCTGCGGGCTGTCGATCGACACGGGGCTCGAGCCGCCGCAGATCGCGAGGCCGACGCCACCCTTCGCCTTCTCTTCGTAATAGCGGATGTAGCGGTCGCCCGGCAGGCCGCCCGGCTCGGCATACACCTCCGCGTGCGCGGTGCTGACGATCCGGTTGCGCAGCGTCAGCTGGTTCAGCTGCATGGGTTTGAACAGGTGGGGATAACGCATCGCAGGCGACCTCTGGCGTTCGAATGTCTCGTGTTGCGGGTGTTGTTGTGTTGCTGTGTCGTGATGTCAGCGCATCAGTGCGCGATCGGCGACACTTCGAAGACGCAGTGGTCGTGGTGCTCGGCCGCACACTGCACTTCCTTCGACTGCGAGCGCGGCGCGCCCTTGCCTTCCGGCGTCGTGTCGTTGACCCAGTCCATCGCGCCGGCGAACCAGCCCGCGAACATGTAGCAGAGCTTGCCTTCCTTGCCCGGCTGCTGGAGCACGAACGACGAGTGGCGCAGCTCGATCTTCGCGCGCGCGCTGGCCGGATCGGCCTCGATGATCGAGAACAGGCCCCAGCCGCGTTGCGACAGGCGCTTCAGGTAGTGCTCGAACACGGCCATGCCGGTCAGCCCGTGCAGCTTCGCTTCCTTGTCGCACCAGTGGTATGCGGACTTGTAGCCGGCCTTGTAGAGGATCTCGGCATACGCCTCGACGCCGAGCGCTTCCTCGACGGCGACGTGGTTGTTCGTGAAGAAATGGCGCGGCACGTACAGCATCGGCAGCGCGTCGGTGGTCCAGACGCCGGTATCGGGATCGACGTTGATCGGCAGTTGCGGTTGCATCGTGGTGACTCCGTGAGGAAAAAAAGCCGCGCGGCTCGGGTCCAGGCGCGACATCGTCCGCGTGCCCGCGCGACAGGCGCCGGCACGTTCCGATTGTTCTTGTGTTGAATCGCGGGTGGCGGTTCGGTTCGGCGGGCGCTTACGCGCCCCACACGTCCTTGAACACGCGCACCCAGTTCTCGCCCATGATCTTGCGGATGCGCGACTCCTTCCAGCCGTGGCGTTCCATCGCCGCAGTCAGGTTCGGGAATTCGCCGATCGTGCGGATGCCGTCCGGGTTGATCACCTTGCCGAAGTTCGTCAGCTGGCGATAGCGGCCCTTGTCATGCGTCAGCATGTCGAAGAATTCCTTCGCGAAATCCTGCGTGAAGTCCGTGCCGATGCCGACTGCGTCTTCGCCGATCAGGTTCACGACGTAGTCGATCGCCTCGATGTAGTCGTCGATGTTCGCCTCGATACCGCGCTTCAGGAACGGCGCGAACATCGTCACGCCGACGAAGCCGCCGGCGTCGGCAATTTCCTTCAGCTGCGCGTCGCTCTTGTTGCGCGGATGTTCCTTCAGGCCCGACGGCAGGCAGTGCGAGTAGCACACCGGCTTCTTCGAGAACGCGATCGCTTCCGACGACGTGTTGCCGCCCACATGCGACAGGTCGACCATGATGCCGACGCGGTTCATCTCGGTGATCACTTCGCGGCCGAAGTCCGACAGGCCGCCGTCACGCTCGTAGCAGCCCGTGCCGACCAGGTTCTGCGTGTTGTAGCAAAGCTGCACGACGCGCACACCCATGTCGGCGAACGCCTCGATGTAGCCGAGGTTGTCCTCGAACGCGTGTGCGTTCTGGAAGCCGAGGATGATGCCGGTCTTGCCTTCCTTCTTCGCACGGAAGATGTCGTCGGTCGTGCGCACGAGCGTCAGCAGCTCGCCGTTCTCGCGGATCTTCTGCTTCATCACGCCGATGTTGTCGACGGTCTTGGTGAAGTTCTCCCACACCGACACCGTGCAGTTCGCGGCCGTGATGCCGCCCTTTCGCATGTCCTCGAACACCGGCTTCTCGAACTTCGAGATGTTCAGTCCGTCGATGATGATGCTGTCCTGATGCAGCGTGCTCATATCTGTCTCTCGCTCCAGTGTTGTCGGTGTCGATCAGTAAATCGGGAAGCGCTCGCACAGCGCGAAGATCTCGCGGCGCACGCGCTGTTCGGTTGCGCGGTCGCCTTCCGGGTTCGCGCGCAGCGCGTCGAACACTTCGAGAATCAGACGGCCGATCTCGCGGAACTCCGCGACGCCGAAGCCGCGCGTCGTGCCGGCCGGCGTGCCGAGGCGGATGCCCGACGTGACGGTCGGCTTCTCGGTGTCGAACGGAATGCCGTTCTTGTTGCAGGTGATGCCCGCACGTTCCAGCGCCTGCTCGACCGGCGCGCCCTTCAGGCCCTTCGGGCGCAGGTCGACCAGCAGCAGGTGGTTGTCGGTGCCGCCGGTGACGAGATCCACGCCGCCTGCCTTCAGCACTTCGCCGAGCGCCTGCGCGTTCGCGAGCACGTTGTCGATGTAGGTCTTGAAGTCCGCGTGCAGCACTTCGCCGAATGCGACGGCCTTGCCGGCGATCACGTGCATCAGCGGGCCGCCCTGCAGGCCGGGGAACACGGCCGAGTTGATCTTCTTCGCGATCTCTTCGTCGTTGGTCAGCACGAAGCCGCCGCGCGGGCCGCGCAACGTCTTGTGCGTGGTCGACGTGACGACGTGCGCGTGCTCGACCGGGTTCGCATGGCGGCCGGCGGCGATCACGCCCGCGATGTGCGCCATGTCGACCATCAGCTTCGCGCCGACGCTATCGGCGATCGCACGGAAGCGCGCGAAGTCCAGTGCGCGCGGGTACGCCGAGAAGCCGGCGATGATCAGGCTCGGCTTGTGCTCGTGTGCGAGCGCTTCAACCTGGTCGTAGTCGATCCGCATCGTGTCGCGATTCACGCCGTATTGCACGGCGTTGAACCACTTGCCCGACAGCGCCGGCTTCGCGCCGTGCGTCAGGTGGCCGCCGGCGTCCAGCGACATGCCGAGGATGGTGTCGCCCGGCTTCGCCAGCGCAAGCATCACCGACCCGTTCGCCTGCGCGCCCGAGTGCGGCTGCACGTTCGCGTAGCCGGCGTTGAAGATCTGCTTCACGCGCTCGATCGCCAGCGCCTCCACCTCGTCCGCGAATTCGCAGCCGCCGTAGTAACGCTTGCCCGGGTAGCCTTCCGCATACTTGTTGGTCAGCACCGAACCTTGCGCCTCCAGCACCGCGCGCGACACGATGTTTTCCGACGCGATCAGCTCGACTTGCGACTGCTGGCGCTCGAGTTCCTTCAGGATGGCGCTGCGCACCGGCGCGTCGCGCTCGGCAAGGGGCTGCGAGAAGAAAGGCTGGGTGTTCGACATAGTGCGTCCGTGACGAAGAATAAAGGGCGTGTAACCGAAGCTCGAGGCCCGCCATACCTGGGTTTCCAGCGCATCCAGTGCAAGGCTGCCGACGGCTCTATTCTTGTCGTTCGGATTTTCGGCGGATTGATGAATTTAGACGCGTTCTTTGCCTTTTCCGCCATGTGCGTCCGTTTTGTACAAGTGACCGGTCGTGCTTTTCCAGATGACCCGGCAAACCGCCGCATATGGTTCATCCATGGACAGGCACTTCGCCGGTGCCTGCGCTGCGCGTCGAGGTGCAGCGCAGCCCGCTTACGGTGCAGTGCAGCATCCGCCTTGGGCCCATACAACGTATGGAGCTAGGGTTTAGCCGTATGGCACGCTTGTTGCGCTCGCTCACACAATACGGCAGCCCGATCCGTGCCCCCCGGGCCAAAAGCTATTAGAGATTCAAGGAACGCTCCCCATGTCCCCCGACCGCACAGCGTCGCTGTCCCACTTCGCGTTCATGCCCTTACCGGACTTCACGATGATCGCGTTCACCAATGCGATCGAGGTGCTTCGGATGGCGAACTACCTGAGCGGCCAGCCGCTCTATCGCTGGTCGATCATCAGCCCGGACGGCGGCCCGGTCACGGCGAGCAACGGCCTCACGGTCGACACGGGACCGGCCGAATGCGTGGGGCAGCCGGATATCGTATTCGTGTGCGGCGGTGTCGACGTGCAACGCGCGACCACGCCTGCCCATCTGTCGACGCTGCGCCGCTTCGCGCGCATGGGGCTGCCGCTCGGCAGCCTGTGCACGGGCACCTATGCGCTCGCGAAGTCGGGGCTGCTCGCGGGCTATGCGTGCGCGATCCACTGGGAAAACATGTCGGCGCTGAAGGAAGAGTTTCCGGACACGCGCTTCCTGAAGGAACTGTTCGTGGTCGACCGCGACCGCATCACGTGCACGGGCGGCGTCGCGCCGCTCGACATGATGCTGAACCTGATCGCCGCGCGCGTGGGCACCGCGCGCGTCACGCAGATCGCCGAGCAGTTCATCGTCGAACACGTGCGCGACACGAGCGCGCAACAGCGGATGCCGCTCGTCGCGCGGCTCGGCTCGGCGAACAAGTCGCTGTTCGAAGTGATCTCGCTGATGGAGAACAACATCGAGGAGCCGCTGTCGCGCGAGGAACTCGCACGACTCGCGAACATGTCGCAGCGCCAGCTGCAGCGCCTGTTCCGCGAGCATCTCGGGATGACGCCCACGCACTATTACCTGACGCTGCGGCTGCGCCGCGCGCGCGAGTTGCTGCTGCAGACCGACATGTCGATCATGCACATCACGATGGCGTGCGGCTTCCAGTCGGCCTGCCACTTCAGCAAGAGCTATCGCGATGCGTTCGGCGTCGCGCCGACGCGCGAGCGCCGCAAGCAGGTCGCACCGCTCGCGCAGGGCGCGGCGGCTACCGCACCGGCGTTTCCGGCTCATCTGATTCATGCGTGACACGGGCGCGGCGCGATAAAAAAGGCGGCCTCGAAGGCCGCCTTTTTGCTGGTGCTTACGATCCCCACACCTGCATTTCGTCGAGCGAGTAACCCCACTGCGTCGCCCGCTTCGTGCCAAGCATCCGCACGTAGCGGCCCTGCGCGTTCAGGTTCGGCAGCGTGACGTGACCGTACGACACGCCGTTGTTCGTCGAGTAGACCGTCGTCCAGTTCGCGTTGTCGGTCGACGTCTGGATCTGGTAGACGAGCGCGCCCGCGTCCCAGTAGAGATCGACGCTGCTGATCTTCTTCACCGCGCCGAGATCGACGGAGATCCATTGCGGATCGACGCCCGCGCCTTCCGGCGAATCCCAACGCGTGCTCGTCGTGTTGCCGTCGAACGCCTTGTCCGGCGTCAGCGATGCGTTGTAGCTCGCCGACGCGGCAGCCGGACGACCTTGCGACAGCAGCGTCGGCTGCGCGACGGCCGGGCCGCCATAGTAGCTCGAGCCGAGCTTCGCCTTGGTCGTGTCCGCGTTCACGCCGAATTGCGACAGGCTCCAGCGCTGGCCGGTCGTCACGTCGCCCACATAGAGCTGGTAGCCGCCCGCCGTCGTCGACGAGAAGAACACGTAGTTCGTGCCGCTCACCGGCGCCGGGTCCGAGTTGTTGCTCATGCAGTCGTTGAGCGCCAACTGGTTCGGCGTCGACGCCGGGTCCGCCGTCTTTACGTAGATCTGGTCGGCGCCGCCCGTGTCCTTCCAGCGCGCGTAGAACACCATGCCGTCCGCACGCACGATCGGGTAATACGTCTGCAGCCCGGCCGGCTGATCGAACACCGCCGCCGTGCCGGTCGCGATCGTGCGCTTCATCAGCCCCATGTTCGAGCCGGTGCCCGTCGCGTAGTAGACGGCGCTCGCGTCCGGCGCGAGGAACGGCATCGAATATTCGGCGCCGGACGGTGCGTTGGTCAGGCTCACGACCGACGTGAACACCGGGCCCGCGCTCGTGTACGACAGCGTGCCCTGCTTCACGTCGCCGTTCTGCTTGAACACGAGCGTCTTGCCGTCGGCGCTGAACTTCGGATCCTCGTTGCGCGTCGCGCCCGTGCTGTTCGTCAGGTTGACCGGCGGCGTGCCGGCGCCGAGCTGCAGCATGAACACGTTCCATGCGCCATTGCTGATGCCCATGAATGCAAGCCACTTGCCGTCGGGGCTGAACACGCCGTTCATCGGATCGGTGATGCCCCAGCTGCTCTTGCTCAACTGCGTGAGCGTGCGGGCCGAAAAGTCGTACAGAAACAGCTGGCTCGTACCGTCGCCGTACTTCACGTAGCTGTGATAGACGAGCTTGCCGGTCAGTGCGGCGGGAAACGTCGCATTGGATTGAGTCGGGGGATAGTTGGTGCAGGCCGCTTCGGCGGCGCCGCCAAACAGGTTGAGTGCGACGCCGGCCGCGAGGCCCGCGACGAGGAACTTCGATTTCACGCTGGTTGCTTCCGGGTAAGGTAAGGGCGGTGCGGACCCGGTCCCGCACACGATGCGCGGGCGTGACGGATCCGCCGTCGGGGAGCGTGAACACCGTATCGATCACGCGTCGGGAATAAGGCTTGCGAAGAATGCCGGTTCGCTGGTCTGAAGAAAAGGATCAGAGTCGGTCGAAAACGTGCGTATCAGCGAGTTGCGGATGAACTCGCGGATGAGCGATTGGGGGCGGGATTGAACGCGGCGGACGCCGTGCTACTCTTTTTTCAGCGACGGCCGTGATCGGCCGGAGGCCAGGCATGAAGCGATATGCGGTGCTCGCGCAGACGATTGCCGATTCGATCCGGCGCGGCGATTTGCCGGCAGGTGCACGCATCCCGACCGTGCGCTCGGCGTGCCGCGCCTATCGTGTAAGTCCTTCCACCGTGTTTCGCGCGTACTACGCGCTCGAAAGCGAGGGCCTGATCGTCGCGCGCGCGCGTTCCGGCTATTTCGTTGCGAACCTCGATGACAAGCGCGTGCGCGCGAGTCACGACACACCGCGCAAATCGGCTGCATCGCAGACCGGCGACGACGATGCACTGTTCCAGCTGATCGACTCCCTCAAGCGAGACGACATCGTGCCGCTCGGTTCCGCATTCGCCAGCTATTCGCTGTTTCCGATGAGCAGCCTGTGGCGATACGCGGCGACGGCCGCCCGCAACATGGACCGCGCGAAACTGCTGGCCGGCCTGCCGCCCGGCAACGAAGCGCTGCGCCGCCAGATCGCGTTGCGGTACCTGAACGCGGGCGCGTCGTTGCCGATGGAAGAAATCGTCATCACGACCGGCGCGGCGGAAGCGCTGACGCTCAGCCTGCAGGCGCTCACGCGCCCCGGCGACATCGTCGCGATCGAACGCCCTGCCTTTCCCGCGGTGCTGCAGGCCGTGCAGCGGCTGCATCTGAAGGCCATCGAGATTCCGGTCGACCCGCGCGCCGGCCTCGACCTCGACTCACTCGCCGAAGCACTCGACACGCATCCGGTGCGCGCGTGCTGGTTCATGACCTCGTTCCACAACCCGACCGGCGCGACGCTGCCCGACGAGCGCAAGCGCGCGCTGATCGAACTGCTCGCATCGCATCAGGTGCCGCTGATCGAGGACGACGTGTTCGGAGAACTACATTTCGGCCCGACGCCCACGCGTCCCGCGAAGCTGTATGACGATAACGGGCTCGTGCTGCATTGCGGTTCGTTCTCGAAGTGCCTCGCCCCCGGATTCCGGGTCGGCTGGGTCGCGGCCGGACGTTACGTGAAGCAGATCAGGCAGGTGAAGAACGCGAGCGCGCCGGCGGCCGACGTGCCCGCGCAGATGGCCGTGTCCAGTTACCTGCGCAACGGCGCGTACGACCGCTTCCTGCGCAGGCTCCGGCGCAACCTGGCCGCGCACCAGGCGCAGATGCTCGCGGCCGTTCGCGCGTATTTCCCGGCCGACACGGAGGTGTATGCCCCGCGCGGCGGATATTTCCTGTGGATCGAATTGCCGCCGCACGTGGATGCGATGCAGTTGTTCGGCGACGCGATGGAGAACGGGGTCAGCCTTGCGCCCGGGCCGATCTTTTCGATGACGGGCGCCTTTCACCGCTACGTCCGGCTGAACTATGGCCGACCGTGGACCCCTGCCGTCGAAGACGCGATGCAGACGATCGGAACGCTCGCGGGGCGGCAACAGCAGACGAGGTAGCAACGATCATGCAAGTCCTGCCCAACCGGAAAGTCCGCACGCGCGACACGCTGCGCGGCGCACTGAACCTGCGTGCCGAGCCGCGCGCCGCCGTCAGCCAGCGCTGCCGGCAGTGCGGCTTCATGGCGTTCCGCGCCAGCGAGCAGTGCCCCGTCTGCGGACTGAGAGACTGGCCGTTCGCGCCGCTGCATCAATCGAGCGACGATGCATCCGCCGCGCAGGCCACGCCCCCGCGCGAGGTGCGGCCCGTCCCGACGTGGGCGTCGCGCGTCGCGGCCGCGGTGCGCGGCGCGGCGGTCCAGCGGCCGAGCGCGTCGAGCGCGCCGCTGCTGAGCATCCTGACCCTCGTGATGCTGGTCGGCGGCTATGTGACGTATGACCGGACGTGCCGGGCGGATCCCGTCTGTCGCGGACCGGGCACGTCGCGCCCGGTCACAACGGCCTATGCGAGTCTGCATGCGGCTGACGCGCCAACGTTGCCGGTCGGGCACGCGCCCGCGCCCGCGGCGGCGCCCGTCCAGGCATTTCATCCGGCCGAGCGCGCGGCAGTCGATACCGATCGGCTCGCCGACGCCAACGTCGACACCGATCGGTCGAGCACGGCCGCTCAACCCGGCAATGCAGGCACGCCCCGACCCGCGGCAGGACGCCCGACGACGACGCTCGCACGGCACGCGCCGCCGATTCACGGACCGAACGGCGCGCGCGGCGGCGGCGTTCGCGTCGCCGACTGGAAAGGCGGCGCCGCCGCAACGCGACACGGGCACGCGATACGCCGCGTGAGCGTGCATACGCGTCATGGTCGGCGAACCACTGCGAGCGGAGCCGAATTGGCGATGGTCTATCGCGGGCATTGAGCGCGCGGCGCATCGCGACCGCAGCCATGCCCACAGCGAAAAACGGGCGGCACCGTCTCCGGTGCCGCCCGCTTCATGCGTGTCGTTCGTGCGTCAGGCCGCCAGCAAGCCGTGCGGATCGATCACGAATTTGCGCGGCGCGCCGCCGTCGAACTTCTTGTAGCCTTCCGGCGCCTGATCGAGCGAAATCACCTCGACGTTGACGATCTTCGCGATCGGCAGACGGTCGAACAGGATTGCCTGCATCAGGTTGCGGTTGTACTTGAGCACCGGCGTCTGGCCCGTGAAGAACGAGTGCGACTTCGCCCAGCCGAGGCCGAAGCGGATGCTCAGGCTGCCGTGCTGCGCGGCCTTGTCCTTCGCGCCCGGATCGTCCGTCACGTACAGGCCCGGGATGCCGATCGCGCCGGCCGGCCGCGTGATTTCCATCAGCGAGTTCAGCACCGTCGCGGGCGCTTCCTCCGAATGGCCCGACGAACCGTGGCCGTGCGCCTCGAAGCCGACGCAGTCGACCGCGCAATCGATCTCCGGCACGCCGAGGATCTGCTCGATCTGCTCGCCGAGCGACGCGTCCTTCGACAGGTCGACCGTCTCGAAGCCCATCGCCCGCGCGTGCGCGAGGCGTTCCGCGTTCATGTCGCCGACGATCGTCACCGCCGCGCCGAGCAGGCGCGCCGACGCGGCCGCCGCCATGCCGACCGGGCCCGCGCCCGCGATGTAGACCGTCGAGCCCGGCTTCACGCCCGCGCTCACCGCGCCGTGATAACCGGTCGGCAGAATGTCGGACAGGCAGGTCAGGTCGCGAATCTTCGCCATCGCCTGATCGCGGTCCGGGAATTTCAGCAGGTTGAAGTCCGCGTACGGCACGAGCACGTACTCGGCCTGGCCGCCGATCCAGCCGCCCATGTCGACGTAGCCGTAAGCACCGCCGGCACGCGACGGGTTCACGTTCAGGCACACGCCCGTATGCGTGTCCTTGCACATCGCGCAGCGGCCGCATGCGACGTTGAACGGCACCGACACAAGATCGCCGATCTTCAGCGTCTCGACGTCCGGGCCCACCTCGACCACTTCGCCCGTGATCTCGTGACCGAGCACGAGGCCGACCGGAGCGGTCGTGCGGCCGCGCACCATGTGCTGGTCGGAACCGCAGATGTTCGTGCTCACCACTTTCAGGATCACGCCGTGGCCGATCGCGCGGCCGGTCGGATCGACCATCTTCGGATAATCGATCTTCTGAACTTCGACCTTGCCCGGCCCAAGATAGACGACACCTCGATTGCTGCTCATCGTATTGTCTCCATGTCTCGTTGGATGGCGCTGCTGTGCGCCGGCAGATGCGGTGCTACGCAACGTGCTGTTCGAGAGTAGTCCCGGAGGTGGGGGGCCCGATGTCTCAAACGCGACATGCGTTTGAACGGTGCCGACATCGATGGCGGAAATGCGAAAGTCGGGTCAGGGAGAACGGCCGGAGGGCGGGATCGTGGAAGGCACGGAACACGTGAGCGCGCGCCCCGGCCGGCCGGCGCGATCGGCCCGCCCAGTCGGTCGGGCGCGCCGGTCGGGAGCGCGTTAGCCGCCCTGATTCTCGCGGATGATCGCGGCGGCGGCCGCTTCCGCGTCGCTCGCCACCCCGTCGTGCACGCGCGTGCTGACGGCCGGCGTCGGCGGCTCGCTGTCGAGCGCATGGCCGTCGCGGTTGCGCGTATCGACCGTCGCGCGCATCGACAGCCCGACCCGCAGCGGATGCGCGGCCAGGTCGCGGGGATCGATCGCGATCACGACCGGCACGCGCTGCACGACCTTGATCCAGTTGCCGGCCGCGTTCTGCGACGGCAGCATCGAGAACGCGCTGCCGGTGCCGGCCGAGAAGCCCTGCACGCGGCCGCGATAGGTCACGCGCGAGCCGTAGAGATCCGACACGACCTCGACCGGCTGCCCGATGCGCATGTGGCGGATCTGCCCTTCCTTGAAATTCGCCTCGATCCACAACTGACTGAGTTGCACGATCGACATCAGCGGCACGCCGGGCCCGACCTGCTGGCCGACCTGCACCGAACGCTGGCCGATCGTGCCGTCGACCGGCGCGACGATCGTCGTGCGCTTCAGGTTCCGGTACGCGAGCTTGAACTGCGCAGCCGCCTGCACGACGGACGGGCTTTCGTCGACGGGCAATCTGGTGCCGAGCGCGCGCGCCGCATCGAGCTGCGCCTGTGCGGCCGCGAGATTGGCCTGCGCGCCGGCGACCGCCGCGCGCGCGCGCGCCAGTTCCTCCGGCGCGACGATCTCGACCGACGCGCCCGAACGCGCTGCGAGCGCGCGCTGCGCGAGCGACAGGTCGGCCTGGCGCGCGTTCACGGCTTCGACGTACATCGTGTTCGAAATCTTCGCGTTCGCGACCTGCCGCACGGCTTGCACGAGTTGCGCCTTCGCCTGCGCGAACGCGACGGACGCCTCGGTGTCGTCGAGCCTCGCCAGCGTCTGCCCGGCGCGCACGGCCTGCGTATCGGCGACCAGCACGTCGGTCACCGCACCCGGAATCTGCGCGGCAACCTGCACGATGCTGCCCGCGACGTACGCGTCGTCGGTGTCTTCGTAATAGCGGTCGCGCAACAGCCAGAACGTGATCCAGACGAGCGCGGCCAGCAGCACGACCGCGAAGAACAGCATGAAGCGCTTGCGGCGCGTCGCCCGGCGCGCGTCGAGTGCGGGATCGTTCAGGGCAGCCGGCTGCGCGGCGGTATGAAGGTTGTCGTGGTGCATCAGTCGCTTTGCGTAACGATCAGGCGGTCATGCTGGAACAGGGGGATCGGCGCTGGATTCGCCGCCGCCGCGCGAGCGGAAACGGGAGCGCCGCGAGGCGTGGTGCCGATGGCCGGCATGCGTGCCGCCTCGTCGCGTCGTGCGGCCGCCGCATTCGATGCAGCGACGACCTGCGGGGCAGCCACGCTCTGCGCACGCGCATCGGCCGACGGCCCCGCCACCGACTGGCTCGCGGCGGCGGCGGCGGTCGGTGCGGTCTTGGCGGTCGCAGCCGCCACGCCGGGCGCGGCGGGCGAAGTGCCACGCTTCGCCGCCCCGCCACGCGCCCGATGCCCGGTCGGCGCCTGCGCGACCGTCGCGCCCGCGTCGAACCCGCCGCCCAGCGCGCCGATCAATCCGACACGCAGCGTCCGCTGCCGGCCAAGCAACGCGATCATCTGTGCGCGCTCGTCGATCAGCGTGAGATCCGCGACATCCACGTCCTTCTGCATCAGCACGCCGCGCCGATGACGGTCGGTCGCAATCTCCACGATCTTTTGCGCGGCCGCGACCGCGTCCTGCTGCTGCGCGACGAGCGTCTGCGACGTACGAAGAGACGTGACGATCTGCGCGACCTGACCAAGCGCGTCGTCGACGGTCTTGTTGTACAGCCCGATCGCGACGTCGGCCTGCGCGACGTCCGCGCCGAGTTTCGCCTTCAGCCGGCCGCGATCGAACACCGGCAGCGAGATCGCCGGGCCGACGGACGCGCCGAGCGCGTCGCGCGAGAACAGCGACGCGGGCGTCAGCGCGAACAGGCCGCCGAGCGCGACGAGGTTCACGTCCGGATAGAACTGCGCGCGCGTCGAATCGGCATTCGCGAACGCGGCTTCGACACGCAGCCGCGCGGCGACGATGTCGGGCCGACGGCCCAGCAGATCGGCCGGCAGCCGCGCGGGCAGCGTGCCGCCGGCCAATGCGCCGACGCGTGGCCGCTGCAGCGCGAGCCCGCGCTCCGGGCCGCGGCCCGACAGCACCCCGAGCTGAAGTTGCGCGAGCTTGATCTGCTCGTCGTTCAGCGCGATCTGAGCGAGCAGCTTGCTGCGCTTGATCGACGCATCGCTCGCGTCGTACGCGTTGTCGAGCCCGCGCGCGGTACGCTCGCGCAGCACGGTCGTCACGCGCTGACTGACTTTCAGCTTCTGCTGAAGCAGATCCTGCGTCGCGTACGCCTGGTCGAGCTGGCAGTACACGGTGACGATCGCGACCGCCAGCGTGAGCCGCACCTGCTCGGCCTCGACCCGCGCCGCTTCACGCAGCGACATCAGGCTCTTCGTCGCCGCGCGGTTCTTGCCCCACAGGTCGAGCTGGTAGTTGAGCCCGACGAACACCGACGACGGCGATACGTTCGGATCGCCAAATATCTCTACCGGCACGCGATAGCCGCCGACCGACACGTTGGCGACGTCGTCGCCCGGCTTCGGCATCCGCGCGCGGCTGACCGTCGCGCCGGCCGTGCCCGTCAGCCCCGTCAGCGAATCGAACTGCTGAAGCTGCGCCTGCGCGATCCGCAGCCGCGCCTGCGCGACCTGCAGGTCGGGGTTGTTTTGCGATGCCTCGGCGACCAGCGCGTCAAGCTGCGGATCCTGCAGCTGCTTCACCCAGTCGGGTGCGGGCCATACACCGTCCACGCCGGGGCCGGCCGTAAGCGCGAGCGCATCGTCGGCCGGCGCGCGCAACGACAGCGACGGCAGGAAACCCGTCGGCACGCATCCGCCCAATGCCATCGCCACCGCCGCGGCTCCGATCAACGCACCGCCCTTCACGCTACGCGCCCGCTCTGCCGCATTTTCTTTCACACGCCGCATCGCTTCCCTCACCCTTGCTGGACGCGCTGCGCCCGTGCGGCCAGACGTGGCCGCGTGCGCTCGAGCGGACCGAGCCGGCCGAACAGACCGTCCGCGATGCCGAACAGGATGCCGGCGAGCTTGTCGCGCTTGTCGCGCTCGACGAGCGCGATCTGCACGACCTGCCACACGGTCAGCAGGTTCGGCACGATCGCCACCGGAAAGCGCAGCCCGTACTGCATCCCGAGCTGCACCGCATTGCGCGCGCTGTAGTAGCGCCGTTGCCACGAGTGATTCATCGACGTCATTTCGAAAGGGCCGAACGCGTGACGCTGTTTCGCGCCGATCCGGTGCGGCAGCACCAGCGACGGCACGACGTAGAGCGGCACGTTGCGCGCAAGCGCGCGGAAGCTGTACTCGGTGTCGACGTGATCGATGAACAGCGTCTCGTCGAAGCGGCCGAGCACGTCGAACGCGGCGCGCGACACGACGCAGCCCGACGAGATCAGGAACGCGCAGCGCTGCAATTGCGCGTCGGGATCGACGCGCAGCCGGCGCAACGCGATCCCGTTGGTCGCCAGCTCGGGCAGGAAGCTGCGCGCGTTCTCGTCGAAGATGCGCGGGCCGGCGAGAAACGCGCGCCCCGCGAGCCCCGCACACGCGTCGCGCATCGTCGCGAAGTAATCGGCCGGCACCGACGAATCCTGATCGAACAACGCGACCGCATCGACGTTGTCGCGAAACAGCGCCGCGAGCCCAGCGTTGTATGCGCCCGCGATTCCGCCGCGATTGCCGTGATGCAGCAGCGCGATGCCGTCGCGCGCGCATGCTTCACTTGCGCGTGCGTCCGGCTGCGGCGTGTTGTCGACGACGAGCAGCGCGTCGCACGCATGCCGCCACGCGCCGAGCGCCGCGAGCTGCGCGTCGGTCGGGTGATACAGGATCACGAGTGCGCCGAGTGTCGTCATGCCGCTCTCCTCAATGTCCGAACGAAGCCGCCGCGCCGCGCTTCGGCCGCGTGAGCCACATCATCGCGGCGAGCACGAGGCAGGTCATGCTCGCCATCCAGAACATGTCGCCCGTCGCCATCATGTACGCCTGCTGCATCACGACCTGGTGCAGCGTGGATAGCTCGCGCACGCCGTCCACGCCCATCGCGTTCAGCGTGTGCACGAAGCGCTGCGTGTTCGTCGATGCGTGCGTGACCGATTGCGACACGACGTCGTAGTGATAGGTCGCACGGTTGTCCCACAGCGTCACGCTCATCGCGGTGCCGAACGCGGCCGACAGCGTGCGCAGGAAGTTCGACAGGCTCGACGCGGCCGCGAGCCGGTCGTCCGGAATGCGCGACAGCGTCGCGGCGGTCAGCGGAATGAAGAAACACGGCAGCCCGATCCCCTGGATCAGCCCGGGCGCGGCGATCTGCGCGAACGTCATCTTCAGCGTGAAATGCGCGTCCCACGCGAGCACGGCCGCGAACACGAGAAAGCCGAAGGTCGCGAGCACGCGCGCGTCGAAGCGGTGTGCGTGCAGGCCGACGAGAATCGAGAACACGAGCGCGAGCACGCCGAGCGACGCGGTGGCGAGCCCCGCGTGGAACGCGTTGTAACCCATCACCGCCTGCATCCACAGCGGGAACACGACGCCCACTACCGAGAAACTCATCATCCCGAGCGAGATGATCAGCACGCAGAACGAGAACGTGCGGTCGCGAAACAGGCTCAGGTCGACGACCGGATGGGCCTCGCCCGCCTCCCAGATCAGCAGCGACACGATCGCGAGCCCCGCAACCACCGCGAGCGTGACGATCAGCGGCGAATCGAACCAGCCCTTGTCGTGGCCGAGATCGAGCATCGCCTGCAGCGAACCGACACCGATCACGAGCAGCACGATGCCCGGCACGTCGATCGGGCCGGCCGCGCCGCGCTGCGCGTCGGGGCGCAGCATCGCGGTGCAGACCGCGAACGAGAACAGCCCGATCGGCAAGTTGATCAGGAAGATCCACGGCCACGAGAAGCTGTCGACGATCCAGCCGCCGACCACCGGCCCGAAGATCGGCGCGAGCAGCACTGTCATCGCCCATAGCGCGAGCGCGACGGTGCGCTTGTCCGGCGGGAACGTGCGCAGCAGGATCGTCTGCGACAGCGGCACCATCGGCCCGGAGCACAGCCCCTGGAGCGCGCGGCAGACCACCAGCACGTGCAGATCGCGCGCGAGGCCGCACAGCAGCGACGTCAGCGTGAACAGCAGCACCGCGCCGACGAACAACCGCAGCTCGCCGACGCGCCGCGCGAGCCAGCCGGTCAGCGGCACCGCGATCGCGGCCGCGACCGAATACGAACTGATCACCCACGTGCCCTGGCTGTTCGAGACGCCGAGACTGCCCGAGATCGCGGGCACCGCGACGTTGGTGACGGTCGAGTCGAGCACTTCGATGAAGGTCGCGAGCGACAGCGCGAACGTCAGCAGCGCGAGCCGCGCGCCGCGCACCGGCGGCGCAACGGGTGCGGGTTCGCTCGCGTCGAAGACGGCGGGTGTGTCCCGAAGCGGCGATGCCGTGCTCATGTGCCCGCCATCGCGACAACGGGCCGCGAGATCGCGCGTCCGTGGCTCGGCGCGAAGCGCTCGATGTAATCGGCAGCCGTTTCGCAGCCGTCCGGCGCCGCGTGAATCAGCGCACGCGTGCGTTCGGCATGCACGGAGAATTCGGGTTCATCCAGCACGCGCGCGAGCGCCGCACCGAGACGCACGCCGTCGACCGCACCGTCGACGCGCACGCCGGCGCCGCTAGCCGCGACGCGCTGCGCGTTGTCGAACTGGTCGTGCGCGAACGGCGTCACGACCTGCGGAATTCCGGCTTCGAACGCGAGCGCCGCGGTGCCGATCCCGCCGTGATGCACGAGTGCGCGGCAACGCGGCAGCAGCGTGCGCATCGGCACGAAGCGACGCACCAGCAGCCGGTCGCCGTCCGGTGCCACATCGTGCGGGCTCAACAGGATGCCGCGCGCGCCGGTGGCATGCAGCGCGCCCGCGACCGTGCGCGCATATGCTGCGTGATCGACCAGCGTCGATCCGGCGGTGAAGACCACGGGCGGCTCGCCGGCGGCGAGAAACGCGTCGAGCGCGCGATCGCGGTCGGGCGTCGCGACGTCGTTGAACAGCGGAAAGCCGCTTTGCAGAACGCCAGCAGGCCAGTCGCGCTGCGCCGGGGCGAACCAGTCGGGAAACAGGCACAGCACACCGTCGGTCGAATGCAGCCAGCGTCCGAGCACGCGCCGCGCGGGCGCAAGACCGAGGTCGCGGCGCACCGCGTTGAGCGCCGGCCCGCACACGCGGTCGAGCACCTGTCGCTCGATCAGCGTCATCAGCGCCGCCTTCACCGGCAGCGGCCAGCGCGCGGGAATCGTCAGGCGCGGATGCGTCGGCGGCACATGCGCGGACAACAGCGTCGACGGCGACACCTGCACCGACACATACGGCGTGCCGTGCAACTCCTGCATGAAGCGCGCGGAAAACGCCCACAACGTGCCGACCAGCACGGTGTCGCGATCGGTCAGCGTGCGCAGCGTGTCGTAATGCGGGCGCAGCACCGGCGCGATCACCTGCCACAGCGTGCGGAACGACGTGCGCGGATCCCACAGCGCCGGGTTCGCCATCGCGGCCTCGTACTCGGCCGCCGTGCCGACCGGCACGAACGTGAAGCCGCAGCGGCGCGCGGCCGCCGCGAACGGCGGATGCGTGCAGAACACGACGTCGTGGCCGCGCAACGCGAGCGCGCGTGCGACGCCGAGCAGCGGATGCACGTCGCCCGCCGAGCCGATCGCGGTCACGATCACCTTCGCCATCGCGCGCCTCGCGGGGGTCAGTAGAAGCCGGGGATCAGCGCCGCGACCTCGCGGCGATACTGCGTGTACGCCGGCCCGAAATGACCGGTGAGCCAGCTCTCCTCGACGCGTACCTTGTATGCGAGCGAAGCGAACACGAGCGCGACGCCGAACGCGCCGCGCCACTCGCCGCCGATCAGCGCGGCGCCGACCAACGCGATCAGGCAGCCGGTGTAGATCGGATGGCGCACGAGGCCGTACGGGCCGGTGCGGACGAGTTCGTGGTTTTCCTTCAGCGTGACGGACACGCTCCAGTTCGTGCCGAGATGCAGCCGCGCCCACACGGAGAACAGCAGCCCCGCGACGAGCACCGCGAGCCCGCATTGCGCCTGCAGGCCGAAGCGCTGCCAGTCGGGCACGAGTGCCTGCCACGACGGATCGGGCAGGATGATCAGCGCGCCGCCGACGATCAGCGGAATCGACTGCAGCGTGCGCGAGCGCGACGCCTCCTTGCGCACGGTCGTCTTCACGGCCTGGGACGTCATGATCCAATAGGCGAGCCACGCGGCCCAGGGAACGACGATGGCGATGGTCTGAACGATATTCACGGCTGGCCTGCCTCGTGTGGAAGAGAATTCGGATGCGCCCGGTGTGCCCGGTGCGCGACGTGCTGCGTCATGACGACAGCGCCGGCATCGGCGCGGACACGCATGCGTGCGCGGCGCCGAGCGCGATGCCCGCGGCGACGGGCGGCGTGTCGCAGAAGAAGTCGAGCAGCGCCGCGCGCGTGGTTTCGCGCTGCGCGCGGCCTTCGATGTCGAGGAAATGGCCGGCGTCGGGAATCGTCGCGAAGCGCGCGCGCGGGACGTGCCCGGCGAGCTGGCGGACATCGGCCGGCGTCGTGTATTCGTCGCGCTCGCCGTTCAGGAACAGCAGCTCGCAGCCGATGTTCGAGAACTCGCTCAGGTAGCGCTCCGGCTGCAGCGACAGGATCTGGTCGACGTGGAACGCGACCTGGTCCTGCTCGTCGCGCGGCAGGCGCGTCAGATAGCGGTAGTTGTACAGCTTCATGATGCGCGGCAGGTAGCGGCCGACCGTATCGTTCAGCAGCTGCGCAGCCTTCAGGTTCTCGCCGGCGGCGATGTGGTCGCGTGCGCGCGTCACGTAGTCGATCATCGCGTCGTTCAGGAACGGCGAGAACGAGCAGATCGCCGCGCGCCGCACGCTCGGGCAGCCGCGCGCGAGCGCGAACAGCGACGCGACGCCGCCCCACGACACCGATACGAGGAACGCCGGCGCGAAGCGCTCGACCAGATGCTGGAGGATCGCGGCCTCGTCGTCCTTGGTCAGGATGAAGCAGCCGGGGTTGTGCTGGCGCGACTGCCCCGCATACGGCAGGTCGAAGCAGATCGTGTTCATCCGCTCGCCGAGATACTGGACGGTCTGCCCGAACGATGCGGTCGTTGCGAGCGCGCCGTTGACGAGCATCGCCGTGTCGAACGACGGATCGAACACGTTCCGTTCGACGTAGACCTTCAGACCATTCGGTAGCGGGACCACGTATTTTTCGGTCGGCATCGTCGTTCTCCGGTGGATGCGGCGTCTCGGCGTCGCGGCATGCTGCAGGTGCGCAATGGCGGGCGCCGGCGCTGTCGCGATCGTTGGCCGCGCCCATTGCCGACGCACCGCGGGAAAAACCCGCGGCGCCGATTCATTCCTTTTGGTTCGGCGCCATACTAATACGGGCAATATTACTTACTCAAGTCATTCCAACGATCCCCTCTACTCCATCTGGAAATAGGCTCGATTCAAATATTTTTGGCATTTTTTATGGTAGACGGACTCGATCACGGGTTGATGGCAATCGTTTGCGATCAAGCCGATAAACGATCTAAAACCCACCATATTTCCTTTAAATTCAATGTGATATGAAGTTTCAATCGATCGATTGAAACGAATTCCATGAAATTCCCTATGCCGGTACGCGAGATCAGAATTTTCGGATTTCCGAAAATCTCACATAGCTCGACATTCTTTCGACGTGTAATAAATCGAATCGGGAAACTTTCCAAACCATTGAGCCATCTTTTCGGAAATCGTTTTAAACAAACTTCAATTTATTTAACCTCCTTTCAATTCGTTTTTCCGCACCTGCACAATCGCAGCGGCAGCATCTGCCCCCCTAATCGACCTCCCGATTTCCCGTCGGACCCCGATTTTTTGTTGATTGAACGTTCAATAAAAAACCGCTAAGCTCTCGACTTCCAGGAACGGCCCGTCCGGGCGAAGGGAGTCGCGATGCCGAAAGTCGGAATGCGGGAGATTCGTCGCGCACAGTTGATCGACGCGACGCTGCGCTCGATCGACGAGGCCGGCCTGCCCGGCACGACACTCGCATCGGTCGCGCAGCGCGCGAACATCTCGACGGGTATCGTCAGCCATTACTTCGGCGACAAGGACGGCCTGCTCGAAGCCACGATGCGGCACGTCCTGCGCGATCTGTGGGTGGCCACCACGCGCCGCCGCGTCGCGGCACGCAAGGACCCGCGTTCCCGGCTGCGCGCGATCGTCGCCGCGAACTTCGACGACACGCAGGTCAGCGCGCCCGTGATGAAGACCTGGCTCGCGTTCTGGTCGCAGAGCATGCACGACGCGATGCTCAAGCGCCTGCAGCACGTCAACACGCGGCGCCTCCATTCGAATCTGTGCGCGGAATTCGCGAAGGCGTTGCCGCGCGCGAAGGCGCGGGAAGCCGCCAGCGGCCTCGCCGCACTGATCGACGGCCTGTGGCTGCGCGGCGCGCTCGCCGGCGGCCCGATCGACACACGGGCTGCACTGAAGCTCGCCCACAATTACATCGACCTGCTGCTCGCGTCGGACTGACGCGTCACGCAGTCGCCCTCAAGGAGATTCTCATGTCCGTATACGGTTTGCAGCGCCTCTACATCGGCGGCGGTTACGTCGACGCCACCAGCGGCAAGACTTTCGATACCTTCGATCCCGCCACGGGCGAACTGCTCGCGCAGGTGCAGCAGGCGAGCGCGGCCGACGTCGACCGCGCGGTCGCATCGGCGCAGGAAGGCCAGCGTGAATGGGCCGCGATGACCGCGATGCAGCGCTCGCGTATCTTGCGCCGCGCGGTCGACCTGCTGCGCGAACGCAACGACGAACTCGCGGCGATCGAGACGCGCGACACCGGCAAGCCGATCGGCGAGACGCTCGCGGTCGACATCGTCACCGGCGCGGACGTGATCGAGTACTACGCGGGCCTCGCGACCGCGATCGAGGGGCTGCAGGTGCCGCTGCGCGCCGAGTCGTTCGTCTATACGCGCCGCGAGCCGCTCGGCGTGTGCGCGGGTATCGGTGCATGGAACTACCCGATCCAGATCGCATGCTGGAAGACGGCGCCCGCGCTCGCGGCCGGCAATGCGATGGTGTTCAAGCCGAGCGAAGTCACGCCGCTCACCGCGCTGAAGCTCGCCGAAATCTATACGGAAGCCGGCGTGCCGGCCGGCGTGTTCAACGTCGTGCAGGGCGACGGTTCGGTCGGCGCGCTGCTGACGGGCCATCCGGACATCGCGAAGGTGTCGTTCACCGGCGGCGTCGAGACCGGCAAGAAGGTGATGTCGCTCGCAGGCGCATCGTCGCTGAAGGAAGTGACGATGGAGCTCGGCGGCAAGTCGCCGCTGATCGTGTTCGAGGACGCCGATCTCGATCGCGCCGCCGACATCGCGGTCACCGCCAACTTCTTCAGCTCGGGCCAGGTCTGCACCAACGGCACGCGCGTGTTCGTGCACAGATCGGTCAAGGACGCATTCACGCAGAAGGTGCTCGAACGCGTGAAGCGCATTCGCGTCGGCAAGCCGACCGATGCCGACACCAACTTCGGCCCGCTCGTGTCGGCCGCGCAGCTCGACAAGGTGCTCGGCTTCATCGAGAGCGGCAAGGCCGAGGGCGCGAAGCTGCTCGCGGGCGGCACGCGCCTGACCGACGGCCACTTCGGCAACGGCCAGTACGTCGCGCCGACCGTGTTCGGCGACTGCCGCGACGATATGAAGATCGTCCGCGAAGAAATTTTCGGGCCGGTGATGAGCATCCTCGATTTTGAATCTGAGGACGAAGTGATTGCCCGCGCGAACGACACGCACTACGGCCTCGCGGCCGGCGTCGTGACCGAAAACCTGTCGCGCGCGCATCGCACGATCCACCGCCTCGAAGCCGGCATCTGCTGGATCAACACGTGGGGCGAATCGCCGGCCGAGATGCCGGTTGGCGGATACAAGCAATCCGGTGTCGGACGCGAGAACGGCATCACGACGCTCGAACACTACACTCGAATCAAATCGGTACAGGTCGAGCTCGGCCGCTACAACCCGGTGTTTTGAGAACGACAGGAGATACACCGTCATGACGACACGCGAATACGACTACATCATCTGCGGCGCCGGTTCCGCGGGCAACGTGCTCGCGACGCGACTGACGGAAGATCCGAACGTCACGGTGCTGCTGCTCGAAGCGGGCGGCCCCGACTACCGCTTCGACTTCCGTACGCAGATGCCGGCGGCACTCGCCTATCCGCTGCAGGGCCGTCGCTACAACTGGGCCTACGAGACCGACCCCGAGCCGCACATGGACAACCGCCGGATGGAATGCGGCCGCGGCAAGGGGCTCGGCGGCTCGTCGCTGATCAACGGGATGTGCTACATCCGCGGCAACGCGCTCGACTACGACAACTGGTCGACGCACAAGGGGCTCGAGAACTGGACGTATCTCGACTGCCTGCCGTACTTCAAGAAGGCCGAGACGCGCGACGTCGGCCCGAACGACTATCACGGCGGCGACGGCCCCGTGTCGGTCACGACCAGCAAGCCGGGCGTGAACCCGCTGTTCGAGGCGATGGTCGATGCGGGCGTGCAGGCCGGCTATCCGCGCACCGATGACCTGAACGGCTATCAGCAGGAAGGCTTCGGCCCGATGGACCGCACCGTCACGCCGAAGGGCCGCCGCGCGAGCACCGCGCGCGGCTACCTCGACCAGGCGAAGGTGCGGCCGAACCTCGAGATCGTCACGCATGCGCTCGCCGACCGCATCCTGTTCGACGGCAAGCGCGCATCGGGCGTCACGTACCTGCGCGGCAGCGAGCGCGCGACCGCGCATGCGCGCCGCGAAGTGCTCGTGTGCAGCGGCGCGATCGCGTCGCCGCAGTTGCTGCAGCGCTCGGGCGTCGGCCCCGGCGCGTGGCTGAAGGAACTCGACATCCCCGTCGTGCTCGATCTGCCCGGCGTCGGCCAGAACCTGCAGGATCACCTGGAGATGTACATCCAGTACGAGTGCAAGGAGCCGGTGTCGCTGTATCCGGCGCTCAAGTGGTGGAACCAGCCGAAGATCGGCCTCGAATGGATGCTGAACGGCACCGGCCTCGGCGCGACCAACCACTTTGAGGCGGGCGGCTTCATCCGCACGCGCGACGACGATCTGTGGCCGAACATCCAGTATCACTTCCTGCCCGTCGCAATCAACTACAACGGCTCGAACGCGATCGAAATGCACGGCTTCCAGGCGCACGTCGGCTCGATGCGTTCGCCGAGCCGCGGCCGCGTGAAACTGCGCTCGCGCGATCCGAACGATCACCCGAGCATCCTGTTCAACTACATGGCCGAATCGCTCGACTGGCGTGAGTTCCGCGATGCGATCCGTGCAACGCGCGAGATCATGCGGCAGCCCGCGCTCGACCGCTATCGCGGCCGCGAGCTGAACCCGGGTGCCGACTGCAAGACCGACAAGGAACTCGACGCGTTCGTGCGGGCCCGCGCGGAAACCGCGTTCCATCCGTCGTGCTCGTGCAAGATGGGTTACGACGACATGGCCGTGGTCGACGAGGAAGGTCGCGTGCACGGGCTCGAAGGGCTGCGTGTGGTCGATGCATCGATCATGCCGATCATCACGACCGGCAACCTGAACGCGCCGACGATCATGATCGCGGAGAAGATCGCCGACAAGATTCGCGGTCGCACGCCGCTGGCGCGGGTGGATGTGCCTTACTTCGTCGCGAACGGCGCGATGGCGCGCAATATCGCGAAGGCGGTGCGGCAGCCGGAGACGGCGTAACCGCGCAAGCGCCCTCCCCGGAGCGCAGCAGCAGCAACCTGCACGGCTCGTGGCGTTCTCGCCGCGGGCCGTTTTTCATTTCATTGGCTGCTCTCGCCACCCGTGCCGAAGCGCGTGATCGCAGCCCCCCTCGGCCGCACGCGTTTCGCGCGCACGATCGGATTCGATCGCGACGTCAGGCTCATCGCGCCGCTCAGACGCTCGAACGCGACATCCTCCTTCATCCCGAAGCGGCCGACCGCCGGCCACGCGAGCACTTCATCGAGCCACGCCTGCCACGCGTCGCCATGAAAGCGGCGCGCGAACTCGCGCACCATGCCCGGCGTCGCGATCACGATGCCTGCCAGCAGGTAATACGCCCAGAAACTGCCTGCGCCGACGAGCCGGTCGAGCCGGCACACGGACACCGCCGCGAGCAGTCCATCGACCGACGCGAGATCGGAGCGTCGTTCACGAATCGCGCGCGCAACCAGATTGTGCCGACCGCCGTACGCGGTGAAGGACATCCCCTTGCCGGCGGCAAGCTCCGCGCAGTACATCGCGAGTGCGGCCATCTCGTCGATGCGCGCTGCGTCGTCGCGCGGCCCGCAAACGCGCAGCACGATCGCGTCGATGACGGCCCCTGGCCCGGCCGACGGCGCCACACAGGCCGCGGCGACGGCCGCATGTCGTTCTCTCAGGTTCTTCGCAGGCGGCGCCTCGCCGTTCGCGAGTCGCTCCCGCATTTCGTGCCCGCCGACTTCGTCGCTGCCGGGTCCGACGCCGCCGGCAATCCGCTCGAGCGCGGCCCAGCCGTCGTTCGGATCGTCGAAGGCCCACGCATCGATGAAACCATGCGCCGCATCGAATACCGCGCGCGATCCGGGGCAGCACCGTTCCGCGTGCGCGAGCTGCCGCGCGTCGGGAACGTGCATGCACGCATCGGTCGTATCGCACGCGCAACCGCCGCCGTCCGTTGCGATCCATGGCGCGAGTTCGTGCAGGACGGCGATCGCTTCATGCGACAGGTTCGCGCCGGCACGTACGCGTGCCGCGTGCGTCGGCGTGGCGGCCGTCGCGCCGACGTCGTCCGTCGCCACGCACGCCGCTTCGCTCAGGTTCTCGATCAGGTACTGCAGCCACGCGGCCGTGCGCAGCCGGTCGGGCGTCGCAGCGCGGGCATCGCCATACTTCGCTGGGTCGGTGAGCATGGGTGGTCCGGAATGATTGTTTTATGTCGTTCGAAGCAGGCGGCACGGTGCATCGCACCAGCCGCTGCATGGCCGCCCGCATCGGATCGCGAAGCAGGCGGCCGGCCGGTCGTCACGCCGATACGCGCGACGACGCGAATGCATCGCGAAACCGGAACACCCGCCGCGCATCGTTGCACGGCCCTCATCCCTGGCGGGCGCCCGGTTCCGATCGCGCGACGCTTACTGCACGTGGAACTTCGGCGACGTGGCGACCGTGCCGCTGACCGTGCAGTCCGGCGTCAACACCGCGTTGTTGAACGTCAGCGACGAGTTCGGATCGCTCCACGTCGTCACGACCTTGCTCGGCCCGCAGGCGCCGAGCAGCGAAACGGTCACCTTCGCGTTGTTGATCGACAGTTGCGTCGTGCTGTCGGCCTGGCCCGTCCACGGCGATGCGCTGGTCGCGCTGCCACTGATCAGGCCGCACGTCGCGGCGCCCGTAAACGTCGTCGACGTGATGTTGACGATGCCCGTCGAGGAGATCGTGCCATTGAACGTCGCGTTGCAGGTCGCATTGATCGACCCCTTGGCCAGGACCGTGAGGCCCGTCGCGGAGAACGGCTCCCCGTTCGGGTTCATGGCCTGCCCGTCGGCACGCGAGACGGTCACGGCGAAAGCAGGCGCGGCCGAAACCGCGGTGAATGCCACTGCAGCAACAAGCGATACGATTTTGCGAATGCTCATTTGAACTGCCCCCTCTCTCTTCACAAATGGCGGCATGCCGCCAGGAACGCGACGCCCCGGCCGGATCGGTCCGGCCGCTCGGTCGCAGGAAGCCGCCGGCGTGCGCAATGCACGCCGGACGGCTCAGAACTTGTAGGAAATCCCGACGAACGTGATCAGCGGATCGGCCTTCAGCCGCGTGCGCGTGGTCGCGAGCGTCGAACCGTCGGCGGCCTTGATCACAAGCGACGAGTAGGTCTTCAGCGGCATGTAGGTCAGCGTCGCCGTCAGCCCCCAGTGCTTGTCGATCGCATAGCTCGCGCCGACGTTGTAGACCGGCGTGAACGACGACGATGCCTTGCCCTCCACCGACGTCGGCCCCGGCTTGCCGGCGCCGGCCGCGAGCACGCTGCCGAGGTTCTCGTTGATGTCCTTCGCGAAGTTGCCGTTCAGTTCGATGTTGCTGAACCAGCTGTAGGCCACGCCGATCCCGACGAACGGGCGGAACTTCGCGGTCGGTGCATTGAAGTAGTACTGCAGAATGATCGTCGGGCTCCATTGCCGCGCATTCTTCACGGCCGGCTGATTCGACGGATTGTCCATGTTGACGCTGCCGAGCGAACCGGCCGGGCCCGGTGGCCGGATCACGCCGTGCCCGGTCAGCCTGAACTCGGGCGGCACGCCGAGCACCGACGTCACCGCGATATGGTCGGTGAAGAAGTGCGTGAGCGTGAGGCCGACCGTATCGGCGTTGTTGACCGTCAGGCTGGTGCCCGGCGACGTGAACGAGCCGGGCAGCCGCAGCGGCCCGTTGATCGGCATGCTCGCGAGATTCGTCGTCAGCCCGTTGGTCGAATCCTGCGGCATGATGTGCAGCCAGCCCAGCGTCGCGACGTTGTCGCCCGCCTGCTGGGCCGATGCGAGCGTCGACACGCCTGCGACGACACCCGCGACAATCAGCTTCTTCATGAAGTCTCCCCCTCGTTCTTTCGGAGCGCCGCGCAGCCATGCGCGACGCCGCCGTGTCTCCATCCGCGTGTGATCACTGCACGAACGCGCCGACCGTGAAGTACGGATTGCTCGTATCGGCCATGTCGAGGAACCCGAACACGCCGCCCGTGAACACGAATTTGCCGGTCGCCGGCCCCGACGCCGCGTCCGCGTGCACGGTCGTCACGACGCCCGGCACCTTCTGCGTGTAATCGAGGTTCAGCGCGCGCGTGAGCGCGGCCTGAGACGCGTTGAACGGATCGAGCAGCGTCGCCTGCGCACCGACGAGCGCGGTCGCGCGGTAGTTGAACGCGCTGTCGACACCCGTGTACTCGCCGTTCTGCGAGCCTTGGGCGATGGCCGTCTGCGGGCTCAGGAACGAGATGCCCGATTCGTCGTCCGCGCTCGGCGGGCCCTGCGTGAGGTCCGCGTTCGCGGCACCTGTGCGGATGAAGACCGGCACGAGCTGGTTACGCAGCTTGCCGACGATCAGCATGCCCTTGCCGGCCTTCGCCGGATCGAGCGCGGCGAGGGTGGGCGGGATCTGCGGCTGGTAGTTCAGCGACTGGAACGCCGGCGCATCGGGGCGCAGCGTGAACGGCTGGTTCACGGTCGCACTCGATACGAGCGGCTGCCCGCCGTTCTTCTTGCCGAAGTTGTCGGTCTCGACGTAGCTGCCGTCCGCGTTGATCGTCACCTGCTGGTCGAGCGCCACCGGCTGGAAGTTCTGCGACGGCACCTGGTGGTAGCCGAGCTGGTTGTACGTGCCGGCGATCTTCGTCAGATCGGTTTCGAGCGACGAAAAGCTGATGAACGGATAGTACGGAAACGTCGTCTTCGGAATCTTGCCCACGCCGATCACGCCGTCGAACTGGATCGTCGCGCCCGGAATCGCGCCACCCAGCACGCCGTCACCGAGGAACAGGCGCGCCGGCCGGCTCGGGTCGAGGCTCGCGTTCTGCATCCGGAACGTGCACTGGTTCAGCTTTATGGTCGGCAAGCCGGTTTCGTCGGCCAGCGTGCCGTCGACGACGTTGGCCGGCGCCGTGTCGCGCGTCGGCTGCACCGTGCCGGTGGTCGTCGGCACCGGCGATGCGAGGTAGGTCATCCGGTACGTCATCTTCGTCGTGTCGAGCTGCACCTTCACGAGCTCGCCCGAGCCGGATCCGCCGATGAACACCGTGTTGTAGTCGATCGTCTGCGGGCACAGCCGGACCACCGGTGCGGGCGGCGGGTCGCCGTCGCCACCGCACGCGACCAGCACGGGCGCGAGCGACGCCGCGGCCATCCAATGCTTCACATTCATAGGAATCCTTTTGAATTTCGATTCGCCGGCGGCGACGCGTGCGCCGCCGGTGTTCCGTGTTAGGTGTGCCGCCGTTACTGGACGAACGCGCCGACCGTGAAGAACGGGTTGACCTTGTTGTTGTTGACGACCATCGCGTAGATGTTCCCGGCCGTCACGAGCCAGCCGGTGTCGCCCTTGCTGAAGATCGCCACGTTGCCGTTCGCCCCCTTCGCGTTGAAGTCCTGCGAGGCCGTGACCTTGATCTTGCCGGGCGTGGCCTGCGTGTAGTCGAGCGCGAACTGCGACGTGACCGACGACGTCTGCGGGTCGATGAACGCCGCGGTGGCGCCCTGGAACAGCGTCGACGTATAGTTCGCGGCCATCGTCGATACGGCGGTACCGTCATTGCAACTGCCGGCCTGTGCCAGGAAGAAGGTGCCGTCGAACGTGCCGGGCAGATCCGGATGCGGGATGTTGTTGTTGAAGCTCGGCCCCGCCGTCGCGATCGCGAACGTCGCTGTGCTGGGCGCCACGACGCCGCACGCGGACGCGCTCGTTGCGCCGATGAAACCGCCCTTCAACGAATTGGCCGCGACGGCCGTGGTCCGCGACAGCATCGAGATCCCGACCTCGGCATCGGCGACCGACGCCAGCAGGTTGCTCGCGTCGATATGCGTGTAGCCCACGCGAATCACGACCGGCACCAGCACGCCGTTCAGCTTGCCGACGATCATGATGCCCTTCGCCTGACTCGGCGCGACGATGACGATCGCCGAGCCCTGCCCCGCGAACGGATAGATGAGGCTGCCGCCCGCGTTCGCCAGCGGATGGCTCACGAACACGTTGTCGGACGAACCGTCCGCGTTCTTGCGCAACGCCCACGGCGTTCCGGTGGTCTGGCACGAGTAGTCGCTGCCTGCCGTGATGGTGCACGAGCCGTCGGCGTTGAACGTCTGGTTCCAGTTGACGACATCGGGTTGCCAGCCGACCGCCCCCGTGCTGCTCTGCGCGCTGCCGCCGACCGGCGACAGGTGGATGCCGAGTTCGTTGTAATTCCCTGCGACCTTCGAGAAGTCGGTTTCGGTGTCGGTGAAGCCGATGAACGGATAGAAATCGAAGGTGCGCGACGGCACGGTGCCGAGCACGACGCCGGGGAACGGCTCGAGACCGGCGAACGCGATCGTCGCACCCGGAATCCCGCCGCCGACCACCCCGTTGCCGACGAACAGCATCGGCGGATCCGCGCGATTTATCGTCACCGCATACGCGCCGTCGCTCGTCGCGCCGCTGTCGAGCACGAACGCGCAGCGGTTCTGCTCGGCGGTCGGCAGATTGGTCGGATGGTGGAATGCACCGCTGATCGTCAGGCCCGCACGCGTGTTGTTGACCTGCCCCGCCGACGTCGGCACCGACGATTCGATGAACTGCATCTGGTAGGTGAGCTTCGTCGTGTCGAACTTCACCTTCACGTATTCGCCGCTGCCGGCGCCGCCCGTGTAGGTCGTCGTGTAGTCGAGCGAATCCGGGCACAGCTTCGTCACGACGGGCGGCGTCGTTTCCGCGCCGCTCGGCCCGCATGCGCTGCCCGAGCACTGCGGCACGTTGATCGGGCCCGGATCGTCGCCGCCGCCGCAACCGGCAACGAACGGCAGCGCCAGCACGGCGCACGACAGGATCGCCTTCCGCCAATCAGGAATGCAAAGCATCAACCCCTCCTTGTGAGGTAAGACAGGTCTCGCCCGAACGGGCTGCGTGGCCCGCCGGTTGGTATCGCGCCGTCGCGACGACGCGCGGCGCATGACGATGCGCGCAATGCGCGCCGCGTCGCCGGTCACGCGAATGCGATCAGGACCGACGCGGCAGGCAAGCGCTATCCGGCGCCGCCGTCATGCGGCACGGCGCCATCGGGGAAATCGAAATGGAATGTGGTGCGTCGCTACAGCGACAACGCGATGCGATGACGCAGGCAGCACGCGATGCGCGTCGTGCCCGCATCCGGCGAAAAGCAGGAAAACGGCGATGCGACAAGGCCCTCGGATAGGCGTCTCATGTATTGGTCTCCGTACGTACGCTTGATTCGTTATCGTGATGCGTCGTTTGTCGAGACTATGAGCGGACGCTACGCACAAGTAAATGGATGCAGAGTTCCAAACGCGCCGAACCGCGCGATCCTAGTGCGAGCATGGTGTTTGACAATTTTTCAAACAGCCTTCAATTTATTTGCTCAGACAAATACCGAGACTGTATAACGCGCGTTTGAATGTCGGCGGTCGACCTCGTGCAAGGCCCGGCGTGCGGGCCTCCGGCGACCGCACGCATGCCGTGACGCAAACTCACACGTCGATGATCGCGAGCGTGCCGTGACTGCCCGGCAGCACCGCGTGGCGCAAGCCGGCGACCGCGAGGTACATCTGCCCGGCCTCGACGACGACCGTCTTCGCGTCGACCTCGAGCATCAGCCTGCCATCGAGCACCAGCAGCCCTTCGTTGTAGTCGTGCACTTCCGCTTCGTACGGCTGCGCGTCCATGCGCAGCACCTTGATCCGGGCGGGCCCGACTTCGCCGACGATCGTGGATTTCCATGCAACGGCCTGCGCGGCCGCGACAGACTTGAAATCGATCAAAGACATGCGTTTCGCTCCGGGACGTGAAAGGTACGCATTATCGCGAGCGCGGCGCACGCCGTCCCGGTACGGCGCGACGGCGTTCGGGCGGCACAGTCGGCCTGCGGCGCGCCACGCTGTCGCGCGCAAGCGCGATCATTGTCCGATTGCCCGAAAACCGCACGCATTGTTCGCCCGATTCAAATAAAGCATCGCTTTATTGAATGACTCACACAAATTTGCCGCAAATCCGGCACCCGCATCGCACGTCCTTTGCGTCGAAATGCATTTCCATCTTCCGATTGCTAATATGGCGGTCCTGCGATCCCGCACCACAACGCCGTTCGACATGACGCCCGTTCGCCATGCCGCGCTCGACACCGGCCGCTTCGCAGCGGTGGCGCCGGGCACGCGCGGCGCACAGCGTCGAACCGACCGGCCGTGCCATCCGTGAGCATGCAACCGATCCTTTCCGTCTCCGACCTCTCCAAGACTTACGCGTCCGGCTTCCAGGCGCTAAAGCACGTGACCCTCGACATCCGCCCCGGCGAGATCTTCGCGCTGCTCGGGCCGAACGGCGCGGGCAAGACCACGCTGATCGGCTCGATCTGCGGCATCGTCACGCCGACCGAAGGCCGCGTGACGGTCGGCGGGCACGACATCCGCGATCAATACCGCGCCGCCCGCGAAATGATCGGCCTCGTGCCGCAGGAGCTGACGACCGACGCGTTCGAAACCGTCTGGGCAACCGTATCGTTCAGCCGCGGCCTGTTCGGCAAGGCGCCCGATCCGGCGCACATCGAGAAGACGCTGAAGGCGCTGTCGCTGTGGGAAAAGCGCGACAACAAGCTGATGACGCTCTCGGGCGGCATGAAGCGCCGCGTGATGATCGCGAAGGCGCTGTCGCACGAGCCGCGCATCCTGTTCCTCGACGAACCGACGGCCGGCGTCGATGTCGAGCTGCGCCGCGACATGTGGAAGCTGGTCGACTCGCTGCGCGAAAGCGGCGTGACGATCCTGCTGACCACGCACTACATCGAGGAAGCCGAGGAAATGGCCGACCGGATCGGCATCATCCTCGGCGGCGAGCTCGTGCTCGTCGAAGAGAAGCGCGAGCTGATGCGCAAGCTCGGCAAGAAGCAGCTGACGGTGCAGCTCGAGCATCCGCTCGCGACCGTGCCGGGCGAACTCGCTGCGTTCGGGCTCGAACGCGCGGACGACGGCGCCGCGCTCGTCTACACGTACGACTCGCAGCGCGACGACGCGAGCATCGCGAAGCTGATCAACGCGCTCGGCTCGGCCGGCATCGGCTTTCGCGACCTGCATACGACGCAGAGCTCGCTCGAGGACATTTTCGTCAGCCTGATCGACAACCGCCGCAACGGCACACAAGGGGCCTAACGCACATGGCGAACTGGAATTTCCACGGCATCCGCGCGATCTACCGCGCCGAAATGGCCCGCACGCGCCGCACGCTGATGCAGAGCATCATCGCGCCGGTGATCTCGACGTCGCTGTACTTCGTCGTGTTCGGCTCGGCGATCGGCTCGCGCATCAGCGACGTGAACGGGATCGGCTACGGGTCGTTCATCGTGCCGGGCCTCGTGATGCTGTCGCTGCTGTCGCAGAGCATCTCGAACGCGTCGTTCGGCATCTACTTCCCGCGCTTCACGGGCACGATCTACGAGATATTGTCCGCGCCCGTGTCGTACTGGGAGATCGTGATCGCGTACGTGGGTGCGGCCGCGTCGAAGTCGTTGCTGCTCGGGTTGATCATCCTCGCGACGGCCGGCCTGTTCGTGCCGCTGCACATCCTGCATCCGTTCTGGATGGTGCTGTTCCTCGTGCTGACGTCGATCACCTTCAGCCTGTTCGGCTTCGTGATCGGCATCTGGGCCGACAGCTTCGAGAAGCTGCAGCTCGTGCCGCTCCTGATCATCACGCCGCTCACGTTCCTCGGCGGCAGCTTCTATTCGGTCGACATGCTGCCGCCCGCATGGCGCATCGTCACGCTGTTCAACCCGATCGTCTATCTGATCAGCGGCTTCCGCTGGTCGTTCTACGGGCTGGCCGACGTGCACGTGGGGATCAGCCTCGCGGCCACCTCGCTGTTCCTCGCGATCCTGCTCGCGATCGTCGCGTGGATGTTCCGCACCGGCTACAAGCTGAAGAACTGACGCGGCGCGCCACGGGGTTGCCCCGGTTCGCGGATCCGGAGCGGCGCTGCTAGACTGGATCGGAAGATCGACTGCCGCCGTCTGCCGCACCGCAACGCGCGGTGCGCGGGCGGCGCGGCGCCCGCCCCCTTCCCTGCGCGAGGATCCCCGATGAGCGCCTCCCGAATCGACGCCGTCCGCGACGGCCTGTTTCGCGCCACGTCCTACGTCGACACGCTGAACCTGAGCTTCAGCCAGTTCTTCGTACGATCGTCGCACGGCGACGTGCTGTGCGTCGAAACGGGCACGCGCTCCAACTTCACGCAACTGAGCGCGGCGCTCGACACCGTCGGCATCGCGCCGTCGATGGTCAGCAACGTGATCGTCCCGCACTTCGAGGCCGACGAAATGGGCGCGCTGCCCGACTTCCTCGCGGCCAACCCGGCGCTCGTCGCGTACGGACATCCGATGTGTACATGGGGGCTCGCCGACGTGTTCGGCGTGCGCGCGATTCCGTTGAAGGACGGCGAGCCGACGACGCTGTCGGGCATCGACGTCGTGCCGGTCTTCACGAAGCACGTGCATCAGTGGGATGCGCTCGTCGTGTATCTGCCGGCGTACAAGGCACTGCTGTCGTCGGACATCCTGATGCGCTTCGGCAGGGAGGAGACCGACGACCCGCTGCCGGCGATCCTCGACGCGATCACGCGCTCGGACTACCTGCCGTCGCTCGCGCACCTGGCGAGCGCGCTGCGCCGCATCCAGGCGCTCGATCTCGACATCATCCTGCCGATGCACGGCCCGGCGATCACGCACGACATTGCGCGCGTGATCGCCGGTGTGATCGCGTATTGCGAGGCGGCCGCGGCGTAACGCACGCGCTGCCGCGTGCGGCCGCCGGACGCCGGCCGCCCGTCGCCGATCAGACGCCGGTCACGACGAATTCGGCGGCCGCCTTGCTCTGGATAGCGGCCATCACCGCGAGTTCGCGCTTGCTGCGCGGCTCGCCGGATATGACGCCCGTCGCATGCTTGGCCTTCGCGCCGAGCGGGAAGAACACGAACGACGCGCCGGCCGGCGCATCCGGCTCGGCACGCAGGCGTTTGTTCAGAATCTTCAGGTACTTTTTCTTCGAGACTTCCTTCGTTGCCATGGCGCCCTCCACATGAACGTGATGCTGACCAGCATACCAGTTTTGCCCCAGGGCTCCGACGCGCCGCCGCACGATCGCCCCGTACCGGAATCGGCCGGCTTGCGCGACTCGCCGCGCCGCGCCGCGGCCGTTACCGGTGCCATTCACATCCGGTCGCACGCGCGAGCGAATCGTCCACGCCGGGCGCCTCGTCCGTTACGTGATGCTGCGAACGCCTGCCGCCTCCCCGTCGTCGGCGATCAAATTTTTTGCAGGCGATGTCGATTCGCGCGATCGTCACGCGTCGTAGTGTCGTAACCGATCGTTTTGCCGTCCGCACGGCCGGCCGATTGCGGATTCCCCCTTTCCCGTTCAAGGAGTAGCGACAATGCGCGTCATGGTGATCGTCAAGGCAACGGCCTTTTCCGAAGCGGGCACGATGCCCGATACCGAACTGCTGGCCGCGATGGGCCAGTACAACGAGGCACTCGTGAAGGCCGGCGTGATGCTGGCCGGCGAAGGGCTGCACCCGAGTTCGCGCGGCAAGCGCGTGCACTTCTCCGGCAAGGACCGGACCGTCATCGACGGCCCGTTCGCCGAGACCAAGGAACTGATCGCCGGCTACTGGTTGTGGCAGGTGAGTTCGATGGAAGAAGCCATCGAGTGGGTCAAGCGCTGCCCGAATCCGATGCCCACCGAATCGGACATCGAGATCCGCCAGGTCTTCTCGCCCGAGGACTTCGGCGAGGCATTCACGCCGGAACTGCAGGAACAGGAAGCACGGCTGCGCGCGGAGTTGGACGCCAAGCACGGCGCGTAAGGGTAGCCCGGCCGGGGCGCAGCAGCGCAATCGAAACAGGCGCCCTGGCCGAATCCTCTGCATAAACGGATTGACGGCGCCTCGCCGAGTAACGTATCGTTTTGATACGTTACTCGGCGAGGCCTTGTCATCATGCATTCTCGTTTCGACCGCTTTCGCGCGACACCCCTCGGCGTGCAGCTCGAAGCGCTGATTACGCAACCCGGACGCTATGTCGAATTCGCGGCGCTGTCGCGAGTCGGCGTCGCGGCGATCGGCGCGATCCAGCACGAGATCGCGCACAAATTCCCCGAAATTGAAGCTGATACGACCGCCCGACAGTTCTGCGGCGCGATGGTCGCCGACGTGATGCGCCGCCACGGGCACGACGTCGTGCAGGCGCGCGGCCGGATCGGCGGCGCGTTGTTCAGCTACGGCGCGGTATTCAGCGCGTTTCCGCTGGTGTTGCCGTTCGCCGACGTCGTCGCCACGCTGGCCGCGATGCCCGACCGGGTCGCCGCATATACCGCGCACGTTCCCGCCGCGCTGATCACGCGCCGCCCCGCCGGCACAGGCTTCTCGCTCGTCGAGCATGCATGCCACCTGCGCGACCTCGACACGGTGTTCGCCGAACGCATCGAAGTCGTGCGTGCGCACGAACTGCCGGTGATCGCCTCCGTCGACGGGACGGCACTCGCCGCGCAGCGCGACTACCTTGCACAGCCGCTCGACGACGCGCTTGCCGCGTTCCGCACCGGGCGCGCCGCGCTATGCGCGACGGCCACCGCGCTGCGGCCGTCGGAACTTGCGCGCTGCGGGCTGCGCGACGGCATCCGCCGGATGTCGCTCGACGAGCTCGTGCGCGAACTGCTCGACCACGATCGCACCCACGTGCTCGAACTCGACGAACTGCTCGCCGAACTCGAATTGCCGCCCCTTCCGTCGTCAACCGCCCAATGAGCCCGCCCACCCCGCCCGTCGTCTTCGTCCACGGTTTCATCGGCACGTTCGACGTGCCCGAATGGCCCGGCCCGCATCTCGCCCCCGACCTGCTCGGCTACGGCATCCATCGCGACGCGCCGTTCGACGCGATCACGCTCGCCGCACAGGTCGAGCATCTGCGGCAGGCCATCGACGCCCACTTCGGTGCGCAGCCGGTCGATATCGTCGGTCACTCCGTCGGCGGTGCGATCGCGATGCTGTTCGCTCATGCGCATCCAGCGCGCGTGCGCCGGATCGTCAACGTCGAAGGCAACTTCACGCTCGACGATGCGTTCTGGTCGGCGTCGGTCAGTCGCATGTCGGCCGCGCAAGCCGACGCGATGCTCGACGGCCTGCGCGGCGATCCGTTCGGTTGGTTGCGCGGCTCGATCGACGATCCGTCGCCACGCCAGCTCGTCGATGCACGCCGCTGGCTCGCACATCAGCCGGCGTCGACGCTGCGCGCGATGGGACGCTCGGTCGTCGCGACGACGGGCGAACCCGAATATCTGCAGGCGCTCGCCGACGTATTCGAGCGCCATCCGGTGTGGCTCGTCGCGGGTGAACGCTCGCGTGCGGGCTGGCACGTGCCGGACTGGGCGCTCGCGCGCTGTGCCGGCTTCGAAACGATCGCCGGCTGCGGGCACCTGATACCGGCCGAGCGGCCCGCCGCGTTCCGGGAGACGCTCGCGCGCCGTCTCGCCTGACGCGGACGGTCGCCCGGCTGCGCGCCCGCCACCTGACAATCCGTAGGTTTCGCCGAAATATGGCTGAAAGGGACGATTGCTAGAGTCGCTGAACAGGGTTTTCCCGATGCGAGGCTCCATGAATCTGGTACGCGCGTTCTGGCTACTGCTGCTGCTCGCTGCCGCGGGCCCGGCCCTCGCCTATCAGGCGCGGGTCGTCGCGATTCCGAGTGCCGCGATGAACCAGACGCTGAAGGCGACCGTCGTGCTGCCCGACGACTACGCACGCCTGCGCCACGGCCCGGAACGCGGCGTCGAGCGCTTTCCGGTCGTCTACCTGTTGCACGGCTCCGGCGGCGACCACACCGACTGGACCGCGAACACGCACATCGCCGCGTTGGCCGATCGCTACCGCGTGATCCTCGTGATGCCCGACGGCGGGCACGAAAGCTGGTACATCGACAGCCCGTTCGATTCGGGCAGCCGTTACGAAACCTTCGTCGGCGACGAAGTCGTGTCGTATGTCGACATGCACTTCAGAACGATCGCGACCAAGGGCGCACGCGCCATCACCGGGCTCAGCATGGGCGGCTTCGGCGCGCTGCGCATCGCGCTCGACCGGGCCGACACCTTCGGCGCGGTCGGCAGCATCAGCGGCGCGGTCGATCCGCGCTGCTGCGAGGACGAACCGGGCATCGACCACGTATTCGGCGACCCCGGCCGCCATCCGTCGTTCTGGAACCGCAACGCGATCGTCGAAAACGCGCGCGCGTTCGTTCGCGCGCATCTGGACCTGACGATCGACTGCGGCCGCGACGACTCGTTTGTCGGCTCGAACCGCACGCTGCATCAACGACTCGTCGCGCTCGGCGTGCCGCACGACTATGCGGAGCGTCCGGGCGGACATACATGGGACTACTGGGCGCACGCGATCCGCTACCAGATGCAGTTCTTCGCGACGTCGTTCCAGCACGGCGGCTACGCGTAGCATCCGGTCGGCGCGACTCGGCATAAGCAGAAGTGAAAGCGGAAGCCGCGAATCGAGTTCAGTTGCCGTGCGCCGCATCGGCACTCACCACGCGATCGAAGCACTCCTGCGCACGCGCCAGTTCGTCGAGCGCGCGATCGAGGCGCGACATCGCACGCGCATATTCGGCCGACGAAACGTCGTCGTCGCTTTCGCCGCGCACGGCGCGAAACGCCTGGTCGACGTTGCGCGTCGCTTCGACGAAACGTTGAGCCGCCTGGGCTTCCCGCGAACAGATGTGGGTCGACATCGACACTTCTCCCTCAGGATTGCAGCGTGAAGCAAGCCGACGCACCACCGTACGTGGTGCGCATGTCGGCGGCGTGAACGACGACGAGCAGCCTGTCGACACGCGCGCGACCGCGCGGCACGCTTCGTGGCGATTGTCGCGCGACGCTTGCCGATCCGCTACGGCGAGATTGCAACAAATTCTTGCGCACGCGGCGATGGCGGCCACATGCATGCGTATCGTTGCACGCACATTCAGCGATCCTGCTTCGCGTCACGCGCCGCACATGCGCGGCGAGAACGTCATGCGCGCCCGATGCGCGGATGCGCGAGACCGCCGAACGCGGCCGCTTCGCCGGGCGACAGATCGAACAGATCGCCGGTGAGCTCGCGCGGATGCTCGGCCGTGGGCCGGCTGCGCAGTCGCGCGCCATGCGTGGGCGCGACGTAGGCGGCCGCCGTTTCGATCGGCGGCACGTCGAACAGGTCGCGCGTGACGCCGCGCACGGCATCCGTCGGCGAACGGCCGCGCAAGCGCGCGACCAGCTCGACGAAGCGATCGAAATCGCCGGCGCGCGTCGCCTTGTTCACCTCGGCAAGATCGCGCGCCTTCAACACGCACGGCTGCGCGAGCCGCACGAAATACGGCGCTTCGAGTTCGACCGACAGCGCGAGCGGATAGCTCTTGCCGGTTTGTTCCTTCGCGCGCCCGATGCAGTCGACCACGGCCGCGCCCTGCGCGACGCCGAGCGGCTTGCCCGTGCTCACGCTGCGCAGATGATCGGGAAATACGCGCAGTTGCGTGCCGACCGTCAGTGCGGTGGACGATGCGCAGACGAGTGCGTAGTGCTGTTCGCGCCGCCGGCCCGACGGCAGCGTCGAGCGACTCGCGATGAAGGTGTGCGGCGGCAGCGGCCGCACCTGACCGCTGGCGTCGACCCATGCATTCCACAGCAGCGCGTCCTCGCGCCTGCGCTCGCCCGACCGCGAGCGCGACGCGACCGGCGAAAACAGCGCGAGCAGCGAGCCCGTGCGATGCGCGGCGACTTGCGCGCTGCTGCCGAGCGGCTGGTTGATCCCCCACAGAAAACGCCCGCCCCCGAGCCGGCGCTCCCATTCCTTGCGGAGCACGACGGTCGGCAGTTCCTCGCCGGACTCGGTACCGATCTTCGTCCAGCAGAACGTGGGAGGGAGGTGTTTCAGTGTCATCAACTTTCTCGGGATACAGCCTCGCTGGTGACAGCAAGCCCATTCAACAACCGTAACTGTATAGGTATAATGCATCGCATGGAAGCCCCGGACCACGATTTTCCTGTACAAGACCTGTTACGCCGTCTGATGGCGGACACGCGCTCGTCCAGCGAAATTGCGCGGCTTTCCGGCGTCAGCCAGCCGACCGTGTCGCGCCTTCGGCTGTCGAACGGGCACCGGCTGCGACGCAGCGCGCCATTCAACAAGCTATGCAGTTTCTATGGCGTCGATACCCGCCCGGCGCGCCGCCGGTACAACGACCTGCTGCGCGACGCGATCGTCGACGCCTGGGACGGCTCCGACGAGCACGGGCGCGCGCTGCTGGTCGTGATCCAAGGGTTGAAGGATCTGCAGGCGAAGGCCGACGACGGGTGACCCTCACCGGCGTTCGTGAATGGAAGGAAGGCTGAAAGCACCAGCGAGCGGGCGATGGCGAAGACGATTCGTCATCGCCCGTTTTGCATCGGCCGATGCAGCGCGAAGCGGCGGCCGGCGCATCGCCGAACACACGCGCCGCCAGCACGCCCCACGCGCCGCATCGACGGCGCTTCAAATATTTTTTACTCACGGTTAAAAAAGTTTGACACGCCGTTTTCACTGAGATAACTTTTGCGCAAGCTTCCGGAAAGCAAACGCGAACCGGCAAGCCATCACGATGCGCGGCGCGGCCGAAACCGCCGATCCGTTTCATTCCGTCGCCGCACGCGCGTCGCATCGTGTTTTTCCGCAGCGCAGCACCGCAGCTCGCAACATCCCCGTCTCATCGAATGATGTCGTTCCGTCTCACCTGGAAGGACGCGCGGCATGCGCACATTTACTTTGCAGTCCTGCATGACGTGCCGTACGAAGCCGCTGCTTTCCAGCCGGAACATATCGCACGGCGTTGTCCCGATGGTGCGGTTTTCTTGTCGTCGCATGCAGTAATCGGCCCGGCCCGCAGGGGGCGTATCGCGGAACGGTCGTATCCACACAATCAAAAGAACGAGGTCGGCAATGCAATTTCATTTCAGAGGATCGCGCCGCGCATGGCTACCCGCGCTCGTTGCAGCCGCGACGCTCGCCGCGTGCGGCGGAGATGACGGCGGCAGCGTGGCGGGCGTGTCCGCGCTCGCGCAAGGTCAAGGGCAAAACCAGGATCAGCAAGGTGACAATGCGCAAGGGCGCGTGTCGCCGTCCGGCGTCCCGTACGCGAATCCCGCCAGCGGCGGGCGCTACAAGCCGGTGATCGCCAACGGCCAGGTACAGCCGTCGCTATCCGGCGGCACGATCGAGGAAAACGCGTGGGTCGACACGCCGGTCGACTCCGACGGCGACGGCACGCGCGACCGCATTCACGTGCGCATCGTGCGTCCGTCGGAAACCGCCAACGGCGCACGCACGCCGGTCATCGTGCTCGCAAGCCCGTACTATGGAGGGCTCGCCGACAGCCCGAACCACGACGTCGACGTCGAACTCGACGGCACCCCGCATCCGGCCGCCACTGCGGCGGCGGCAGCCACCGGCGCCTCCGCGCGCATCATGGCCGCGGCGCCGCAGACGCGCATGCTGCAGCAGCTCGAGGCGGCCGCGGCCGGCCGTTCGTGGATCGAGGGCTACTTCATTCCGCGCGGCTTCACGATCGTGTATGCGGATTCGCTCGGCACCGCCGGTTCCGACGGCTGCCCGACGATCCTCACGCGCGACGAATCCGTCGCGATGGCGTCGGTGATCCGCTGGCTCGGCCGCGATGCCGCCGCGAAGGATGCGAGCGGCAAGCCGGTCGTCGCGAACTGGTCGACGGGTCACGTCGGCATGTACGGCGTGTCGTACGACGGCACGCTGCCGAAGATGGTCGCGAGCCTGCGCACGCGCGGGCTCGACGCGATCGTGCCGATCGCCGGCCTGTCGAACATGTACGGCTACTACCGCTCGGGCGGGCTCGTGCGCGCGCCGGAGGGCTATCAGGGCGAGGACGTCGACGTCTACATCAAGGCGCTGCTGACCAACGCGCATCCGGAGCGCTGCACGCACCTGATCGACGAGGCGTTGCAGCAGGAAGACCGCAAGACGGGCGACTATTCGGCGTTCTGGGCCGCACGCGACATTCCGACCGCACAGGCGGTCGCGCCGGCCCTCGTCGCGCAGGGGCTGACCGACGACAACGTGCGCGTCGACCAGTCGACGTCATGGTATCTGGCGATGCGGCGTCAGGGCGTGCCGACGCAGCTGTGGCTGCACCGCCTGAAGCACACCGACCCGACCCGCGTGCCGGCGATGGCCGATGCATGGACCGCCGAAGTGAACCGCTGGTTCACGCGCTACCTGATCGGCGTCGACAACGGCGTCGAACGCGATTCGCGCGCGGTGGTCGAGCAGGCCGACGGCACGCTGCTGAAGGAAGCCGACTGGGCGGCGCGGCACGCCACGCCGGTCGCGTACTTCGCGGGCGGCGACGGCACGGGCACCGGCACGCTGTTGCGGCTGCCGAGCGGCGGTCCGCTCGCGCGCTTCACCGACGATGCGTCGATCCCCGCGCTCACGCTGGCGAACGCCGCGACCGGCGAGCATCGCAGCCGCTTCGAGACGGCGCCATTCGCGGCCGCGACGCGCCTGTCGGGCACCGCGACCGCACGCGTGCGGCTGACCTTCACCGGCGTCGCGAACGTGACGGCATTGCTGGTCGACCGCGCCCCGGATGGCTCTGCAACGATCGTCACGCGGGCATGGACCGATCCGCGCAATCGCGTGTCGGACTGGTTCTCGCAGCCCGTACTGCCGGGGATGCCGTATGACCTGAAGCTGACGTTCATGCCGCGCGACTACAAGCTCGAAGCGGGTCACAAGCTCGGCCTCGTCGTGCTGTCGAGCGACAACGAGGCGACGCTGCGGCCGACACCGGGCACGGGGCTCGCGCTCGATCCGGCCGGCACGTCCGTGACGGTGCCGCTGGTTTCGTCCTGAGCCGGCGCGGTCGATCGGCACGACTGACCGCCATGCGCATGCGATCGCTCCCGATCGCATGCGCGTGATGCCGAGTGACACGTATCGAAGGCGCCATGCGACTTTGCTTCACCGTCGAACGGCGCCGTTCTTCATCGGCAACGCGATCGCGTCAGCCATGCGACGCGCATTCCACAGCACTGAATTCGCGGCCGCGACGCAATTTTTTCTCTTGTTGGCGGGGCCGGTTCAACTTCGCGCCGGTGCGCCTTTCACCCCTTTCGCCTTTCACACCCGGCGCCGCCCCGCTCACACCGGCGTCAGCACCGGCTCGCCCGCGAAATGCCGGGCGGCGTTGTCGAGAAACTGCTGGACCGAACGATCCAGCGCCTCCGGCGACCAGCCGCCCATGTGCGGCGTCAGCACGATATTGTCGAGCGCCGTGAGCGCGCGCGGCGGCTCCGGCTCGCCTTCGTACACGTCGAGCCCGGCGCCTGCGATGCGCCGTTCGCGCAGCGCATCCGCCAAAGCAGCGGTATCGACAACGCTGCCGCGCGACACGTTCACGAGAAAGCCGCCGGGGCCGAGCGCGTCGAGCACCGTGCGATCGATCAGATGACGCGTGCCCGCGCCGCCCGGCGTCGCGACGATCAGGAAATCGGCCCATTGCGCGAGCGCATCGACACGGTCGAAATAGCGATGCGGAACAGCCTTCGCGGAACGGTTGTGATAACCGATCTCGATGTCAAAGCCAGCCGCGCGCCGCGCGCATTTCTCGCCGATCTTGCCGAGCCCGACGATGCCGAGCTTCTTGCCCGACACGTTCGGCGGCATCTGCAGCGCGTCGCGCCATACGCCGGCGCGGGTGTTCGCATCGAGTTGCACGACGTTGCGCACCGCCGCCAGCAGCAGCGCAAACGCGTGATCGGCGACGCAATCGTCGTTGGTGCCCGCGCCCGTCACCACGGTGATGCCGCGCGCCTTCGCATGCGCGACATCGATGTGCTCGTAGCCCGCGCCGAGCGCGCTGACGAACGTGAGCTGCGGCAGACGATCGATTTCGGCGGCAGTGAGGCCCGTGCTGCCGTTGGTCAACACCGCGCGGATCGTGCTGCCGTGTTCGGCAATCGCGCGCGCGCGTTCATCGGCGGTCGGTGCATGATGGACGTCGTATGACGCGGCGATCTGGCGCTGCGCGTCGTCGCGCAGCGCGATAAGGACCAGCAGCTCAGGCTTCATGTCAGCAAATGTCCGCAGGCGGGAATGCGTTCCAGTGTAACAACGGCGCGTGACGCGTGCGGGTTACCCCCACGCGCGCTGTGGACGTGCCGCCGCACATGGTTTGCCAAAGCCGACTCAGTCAAGTAACTTTCGGCGTAACGTCCCCGTTCTGGAGATTGGCCCCGATGAAGCTCGCCCTGCCCGCCCGAATCCTGGGCCTCGCGTTCGCCGCCGCTGTCGTGGCACCCGGCGCGCACGCCGACACGCCCGTCGTGGTGTCGTCGAAAATCGACACCGAAGGCAACCTGCTCGGCAACGTCATCGCACAGGTGCTGAAGGCCCATGGCATCCCCGTCACCGAAAAGATCGCGCTCGGCACGACCCCGATCGTGCGCAAGGCGCTCACGAGCGGCGAGATCGATATCTACCCCGAATACACGGGCAACGCGGCGTTCTTCTTCAACAAGGCCGACGATCCCCTGTGGAAGAACGCGAGCCAAGGCTACGACACCGCGAAGAAGCTCGACTATGCGGCGAACCATCTCGTCTGGCTCGAACCGGCGCCCGCGAACAACACGTGGGGCGTCGCCGTGCTCGCGCCGGTCGCGCAAGCGCAGCACCTGAAGACGTTCTCCGATTTCGGCAAGTGGATCGCGGGCGGCGGCAAGCTGAAGCTCGCGGCGTCGGCCGAATTCGTGAACAGCGCGTCCGCGCTGCCGTCGTTCGAGAAGGCGTACAGCTTCAAGCTGAAACCGGATCAGCTCGTCGTGCTGTCGGGCGGCGACACGGCCGCGACGATCAAGGCCGCCGCGAACCAGACCGACGGCGTGAACGCGGCGATGGTGTACGGCACGGACGGCGGGATCGCATCGAGCGGCCTCGTCGTCCTCGACGACGACAAGCACGTGCAGCCCGTCTACGCGCCGACGCCGGTGATTCGCGAAGTCGTGCTCAAAGCGCATCCGCAAATCGCCGAATACCTGAAGCCGGTGTTCGCAAGCCTCGACCTGAAGACGCTGCAGACGCTGAACGCGCGCATCCAGATCAACGGCGAACCGGCCGCCGGCGTGGCAAAGAGCTACCTGAAGTCGAAAGGCTTCGTCAAGTGACGGGTCGCGCGGTGCCGTCCGCGCGGCGCGTCACGCTCGACAAGGTCGGCATCCTGATCGGTGTCCTGACGATCGTGGCGGTATTCGGCATGCCGTTCATGGTGCTTCGGCCGAACCGCATCGCGGCCGGCACGGGGCTGTCGGCGTTCGCCGCGCTGCCCGCCGTGCAGGGGGCCGCGCTCGCCGCGTTGTGGGTCGTCGGCGCGTTGTGGGCGATGACGGCGAGCCGTCCTGCATGGCGGCTCGCGGCCGGCTGCACGTGGCTCGCGACACTGGCCTACGCGGTCGGCGCCGCGGCGACGCACGTCGTTGCACCCGACGACGTGCTCGCACGCGTGTCGCCCGCGGCAGGCGCCTGGCTGCTGCTGTTCGCGTGGGCCGTGCTGGTGGCCGACGCACTCGCGCGGCTCGCTTTCGGCCCGTGGCGCCGCCTCGTCGCACTCGTCGTCGCGATCGCAGCGATATCGCTGCCGCTCGCGAGCGGCTGGTGGGACGGCTTGTCCGTGATGCGCGAATACGCGGTGCGCAGCGACGACTTCTGGCGCGAGGCGATCCGGCACGTGTCGCTCGCGGGTGGATCGGTCGCGGCCGCGCTCGTCGCGGGCCTGCCGCTCGGCATCGCGTGCGCGCGGGTCGCGCCGGTGCGCACCGTCGTGATGCCGGTGCTCAATATCGTGCAGACGATCCCGAGCATCGCGATGTACGGGCTGATGATGGCGCCCCTCGGCCTGCTCGCCGCGCACGTGCCGCTCGCGGCCGCGCTCGGCATCCGCGGGATCGGCGTCGCGCCGGCCGTGCTCGCGCTGTTTCTCTACTCGCTGCTGCCGATCGCGTCGAGCGTCGTGGTCGGGCTCGAGCAGGTGCCGCCGCATGTGACCGAAGCGGCTCGCGCGATGGGCATGACGCGCGCGCAGCGGCTGCTGCGCGTCGACCTCGTGCTCGCATTGCCGGTGATCCTGAGCGGCGTGCGCATCGTGCTCGTGCAGAACATCGGGCTGACCGCGGTCGCCGCGCTGATCGGCGGCGGCGGCTTCGGCACCTTCATCTTCCAGGGGATCGGGCAATCGGCCGCCGATCTCGTGCTGCTCGGCGCGATCCCGACGATCGCGCTCGCGCTGGCGGCCGCCGTCGTGTTCGAAGCCGCGACCACGCTCGCGAAGGGACGTACCGGATGATCGAGATCGAACGCATCGGCAAACGCTTCGGCGACGTCGTCGCCGTCGACGACGTATCGATGACGATGAAGCAAGGCACGATCACCGCGCTCGTCGGCGCATCGGGCAGCGGCAAGTCGACGCTGCTGCGAATGATCAACCGGCTGATCGCACCGACCGCCGGCACGATCCGCATCGATGGCGTCGACACCGCGAGCGTGCCGCCCGAGCAGTTGCGGCGGCGCATCGGCTACGTGATCCAGGGGCACGGCCTGTTTCCGCACTGGAGCGTCGCGCGCAACATCGCGACCGTGCCGCGCCTGCTCGGCTGGCCGGCCGCGCGCATCGACGCGCGCGTGCGCGAACTGCTCGACCTGTTTCATCTCGCACCGGCCGAATTCGCGGACAAGCTGCCGCACGAACTGTCGGGTGGCCAGCAGCAGCGCGTCGGCGTCGCACGCGCGCTCGCGGCCGAACCCGCGATGCTGCTGATGGACGAGCCGTTCGGCGCGCTCGATCCGATCATCCGCAACAAGGCGCAGGACGATCTGTACGCGCTGCAGCGCCGCCTCGGCATCACGGTCGTGATCGTCACGCACGATATCGAGGAAGCGCTGAAACTCGGCGACACGATCGCGGTGATGGACGGCGGACGGCTGCTGCAGATCGCGCCGCCGGCCGAGATTCTCGGCAAGCCGGCCGCGGGTGTCGTCGAGCAGCTCGTCGCCGGCGTCGACCGGCCGCTGCGCCTGCTCGCGCTGACGCCGATCGACGCGGTCGCCGAGCCCGGTCACGCCGACGGCGAACCGATCGCCGCGACGCGCACGCTGCGCGACGCGGTGTCCGAGCTGCTGTGGCGCGGAGCGGACGCATTGCCGGTCGATGACGGCAATGGGCGCGATGCGCCGCGCCGCATCACGTTCGACGCGATCCGCACACACGCGAGAAAACCCGCATGACGACGCGGCTCGCGCGTTCGCCCCTGCCGCAGCGGCTGCCCGCGCATGTCGCGCGCGCGGCCGCGTTCGCGCTGCTGCTCGTGCTGCTGTTGCGCCCCGCGTGGCTGCAGGGCGTGTTCGCACCGTTCGCGGACAACGGCGCACCCGTCATCTACGATCGCGCGAGCCTGCTCGACCTCACGCTCGCGCATCTCGGCACCGTCGCGCTGTCGAGCCTGATCGGCACGGTGGTCGCGGTCGCGGCCGGCATCGCGGTGACGCGGCCGTCCGGCGCGGATTTCCTGCCGGTTGCACGCAGCGTCGTCGACATTGGCCAGACCTTTCCGCCCGTCGCGGTGCTCGCGCTCGCGGTGCCGGCCGTCGGCTTCGGGTTGAAACCCGTGCTGATCGCGCTCGTTCTGTATGGGCTCCTGCCGATTTTCGAGAGCACGATCGCAGGGCTCGAAGACGTGCCGCGCGATGTCGTCGACGCCGCGCGCGGGATGGGGATGAGTGGTTGGCAACAACTGGTTTCGGTCGAGCTGCCGCTCGCGTTTCCGGTGATCGTGAACGGAATCCGGCTCGCGGTCGTGATCAATCTCGGCACCGCGACGATCGGGTCGACGGTCGCCGCGCGCGGGCTCGGCGACGTGATCATCGCGGGCCTGCAGACGTCGAACACGGCGTTCGTGCTGCAAGGGGGCGTAATCGTCGGGCTGCTCGCGGTGCTGGTCAGCGATGCGATCGGCGCGCTTGCACGGGTGGCGAGCGCGCGGCGGGCGTAGCACGCATCCGCGATCGCTATCCCGTGCATGAAATGGGGGACGCGTGAGAAAATCCTGCCGCGCTTCATCTGGACTCCGATACGTGTTGGTGCAACGATCGAGTCTGGCCCGAGCACGCGCCGACAAAAGCCTACATCACGCTTTCATTCAAGCCCGCGCTCGCACACATCCGACGATTGGCCGATATACTATGCGCCTCTCATTTCCCCGCACTCCACCATGCGACGACGGTTTCTCTGGCTGATCGTGCTTTCGCTCGGCATCGCGCACCAGGCCTCGGCGCAGCAGGCGCCCGCGTTGCCTGCCTCCGCGCCCGAAGCGGCGGCATCCGCGCCGGCCGAGGCCTCCGCCCCGCTCGCGAACGATCAGCCCAACGAAGCAAACCGCCGCATCACGTCCTACCTGACGAAGAAATTCGGTGTCGCAAAAGAGCGTGCCGCGAAGCTCGCCGATATCGTGAGCATGACCGCGACGAAATATTCGCTGCCTCCGGCACTCGTTTACGCCATCATCTCGATCGAATCGCGCTTCCAGGAAAAGGCGCGCGGCCAGCATGGCGCGACCGGGCTGATGCAGGTGGTGCCTTCCGCGCACCGCGGCATGCTGCGCAACGTGAAAGACCTGACCGAACCGAATGCGAACGTCGAAGCCGGCTCGAAGATCCTGTCGGGCTATGTGCGGGCGGCCGGCGGCAACGTGCAGGCCGGGCTGAAAAGCTACGGCGGATCGAATGCGTATGCGGCGAAGGTGATGCAGCGGGTCGACACGTTCCGCTTCGTGCTCGAACCCGAAGACGGCGCGAAGAGCGCGAACGATACGAACGCGCGCATGGTGCCGGTCAGCGATCCGTCGACCGCGGCGCCCGCCGCGAGCCGCAACGCGAAGTAAGCGCACTGCGCACCGCACGTGCGATCCTGAAGCGGCACGACGCACGACGTTACACACCGACCGTCCATTACTCGCGCGCGAACTGCGCACGCAGAAACTCGATGAAATGCTGCGTTTTCGCAGGCAGCAAACGCGTTTCGGTCATCGCATGGACGGGAATCGGCGCGTCGTGACTTCGTCATGACGCGCCGCCTTCAAACGATACGGACTGCTCAGCCCGTCACAGCTGCCCCGCCGCTCCCGTCCACCGCAGGTAATCCCCGCGCGTCCAGTCGAGCGACACACCGACGCGCTTCGTCCCAGGCCGGATCTTCGGCTTGTACATCGACAGCGTCAGCGACTCCAGCGCGGGCCATTCGCGGAACGACATCACCGCGAGATCGGCGACGAGCGTTTCGAGCAGCCGCGTATGCGGCTTGTGCGACAGGAACGACGCGACGCGTGCGCAGTATCCGTCGTAGTCGATCCACTCGCCCTGCTCGCTCGGCTCGCAGCGATACCCGAGCCGCGCGTCGATCACGATCGGCTGCGGCGCCTCGTGCTCGTGCGCGTGGATGCCGATCCGCGCGGGCACCTTCAGTTCGTCGACGAACACGCTCCAGCCACGCCCGCGCAGGCGCGGCGCGTCGATCGCCACGAACGGTTCGTCGAACGGCTTCATGATACGAGCGGCGCCGCGGCGTCGAGCATGATGCGCACGAAATAATCGGCGAAGCTGCGACGCAGGACGATTTCGAACGTATCGTCGCCGGTCGGGATGAGCGTGATCGGCGACTTGAAGTAGTGCGACTGCGCGCACTGGCCCGGCTTGAGCACGCGCGGATGCAGATCGAGCGGGCAGCCGCGCGCGATCACATCGCGCACGCGTTCGCCGCTGACCTCGACCACCGTGTAGCCGCTGCCGACGTCGACGGCCGCCGCATACGAACCCTGCACGGCCTCCGCGAGTTGCGCCTCGAGCACGCCCGCCTGCACGGGCCCGTTCGAACGCACGAGCCACTCGTCGGGACCGAGCCACAGCACGTCGTACTCGGCGCCGCGCGCCACCGTGTTCGGTGCCGACGGCGGCCGGCAGCCGACCACGCGCTCGAACGCGCTGACGAATGCCGGGTCGCTCAGCTCGCCGCGCACGTTCACGAGATCGAGAAACGCCCGCTCGCGCAGCAAGAACTTCTTCGACGCGCGCGCCTGGTGCGGCTTCAGCACATCGGCCGCGCCGACGAACGGCGATTCAAGCGTCACGCCCGCGCCCGCCACTTGCGACTGGTTTCTGGTTTCATTCCACATGCTGGCGCACCCCTTCGGTATCGTAGAAAACCGGGCTCGAGATCTTCGCTGTGATGCGCTTGCCGTTGGCCAGCGGAATCACGACGCTCTCGCCCATCTTGTTCAGGCCGCCCTTCACCACCGCCAGCGCGATCGAGCGCTTCAGGATCGGGCTGTAATAACTCGACGTCACGTGGCCGATCATCGGCGTCGGATCGACCGCCGACACCTGCGTGTCCTTCGCGATGATCTGCGCGCCTTCCGGCAGCACGAACTGTTCGTCCTCGGTCAGCAGGCCGACGAACTGCTTGCGGCCTTCCTTCTGCGTATCGGAGCGCGACAGCGAACGCTTGCCGAGGAAGTCCTTCGACTTCGCGACCACCCCGCCCATCCCGAGGTCGAACGGCGTGATCGAGCCGTCGGTATCCTGGCCGACGATGATGTAGCCCTTCTCCGCGCGCAGCACGTGCATCGTCTCGGTGCCGTACGGCGTGATGTCGAATTCGGCACCTGCCGCCATCAGCGCTTCCCACACCGCGCGGCCCGCATTGGCCGGCACGTTCACTTCATAGGCGAGCTCGCCGGAGAAGCTGATCCGCATCACGCGCGCCTTCGCGCCCGCGACGGTGCCGTTCCGGTAGCTCATGAACGGGAACGCCTCGTTGCCGAAGTCGATGTCCTGGCACACCTTCTGCACGACCTTGCGGCTCTTCGGGCCGACCACCGCGAACGTCGCCCAGTGATCGGTGACGGACGCGAGCCGCACCTTCATGTCGGGCCATTCGGTCTGCAGCCAGCGCTCGAGCCACGTGAGCACGCGCGCCGCGCCGCCGGTGGTCGTCGTCATCATGAAATGCTGGTCGGCGAGGCGCACCGTCACGCCGTCGTCGAACACCATCCCGTTTTCGTCGAGCATCAGCCCGTAGCGGCATTTGCCGATCTCGAGCTTGTTCCACGGGTTCGTGTACATCCAGTTCAGCAGCTTCACCGCGTCCGGACCCTGGATGTCGATCTTGCCGAGCGTCGACGCGTCGAGGATGCCGACGCTGTTGCGCACCGCCAGGCATTCGCGCTTCACGGCCGCATGCAGGTCCTCGCCGTTCTTCGGGAAATACCACGGCCGCTTCCAGTTGCCGACGTCTTCGAACATCGCGCCGTGCTCGACGTGCCATTCATGCACGGCCGTCTTGCGGATCGGGTCGAGGAAGTCGCCCGTCTCGCGGCCCGCGAACGTACCGAACGACACGGGCGTGTAGTTCGGGCGGAACGTCGTCGTGCCCGTTTCCGGAATCGTCTTGCCGAGCGCCTGCGCGAGGATCGCCATCCCGTTGATGTTGCCGAGCTTGCCCTGGTCGGTGCCGAAGCCCATCGCGGTGTAGCGCTTCACGTGCTCGACCGACTCGAAGCCTTCGCGCGCGGCCAGCAGGATGTCGGCGGCCGCCACGTCGTTCTGGAAGTCGACGAACTGCTTCGGCCCGCGTGCGGCGGCCTCGCGGCTGCCGACGAGCCACAACGGCTGCAGCGCGCCTTCGACGGTTTCCGCGACCTGCGGCGCGACGGGGCGCTGCGCGGCCGTGAAGCCCGCTGCCTTCGCCGCTTCGGCGCCCGCGTCGACCGCGAGCCGCAGCGCACGGGCGAGACCGAACTCGCCAGCGGCCGCACCGATGCTCGCTTCCGCCTGCACGGGCTTGCCCGGCAGGAAGCAGGCCTTCTCGTCGTTCCAGCACGCCTTGCCGCCCGACTGCGCGAACAGGTGCAGCACCGGGCTGAAGCCGCCCGACATCGCGACGAGGTCGCACGGCAGCGACTGCAGCTTGCCGCCGGTCTGGCCGTTCGTGTAGGACGCGACGTCGACCGACGATACGCGCCATTTACCCGAAGCAGCCGTCACGACCGCACCGCTCATCACCGTCACGCCCTGCCGCTTCGCGGCCGCGGGCAGCGCGCCGCTCGACGACGCACGCGAATCGACGACCGTCACCTTCGCGCCGCATGCCTTCAGGTCGAGCGCGGTCTGGTATGCACGATCGTTGTTCGTGAACACGACCACGTTGCGGCCCGGCAGCACGCCGTAGCGATGCACGTAGGTGGACACCGCGCCGGCGAGCATCACACCCGGCAGGTCGTTGTTGCCGAACACGATCGGACGCTCGTGCGCGCCGGTCGCGAGGATCACGCGCTTCGCGCGGACCTTCCACAGCAGCTCGCGCGTGCCCTTGCGCATCGACACCGGCTGGTGATCGGTCAGGCGCTGCGTGACCGTCACGAGGTTGTGGTCCTGATAACCGAACGCGGTGCTGCGCGACAGGATCGTCACGTCGGGCAGCTTGCGCAGTTCGGCCTCGATCTTCTCGACCCACTGCAATGCCGGCTTCGCATCGATTTCCGCGCGGCACGACAGCAGGCTGCCGCCGAGTTCGCGCTGGTCGTCGACGAGAATCACGCGTGCGCCGGCCGTCGCGGCCGCATGCGCGGCGGCGAGGCCCGACGGGCCACCGCCGACCACGAGCACGTCGCAGTGCGCGTAGCATTTGTCGTAGCGATCGGCGTCGAGCACCTCGGGCGCCTTGCCGAGGCCGGCGGCCTCGCGGATCTTCTCCTCGTACTTCGGCCACATGTTGCGCGGCCACATGAAGGTCTTGTAGTAGAACCCGGCCGGCATGAAGCGCGAGAACTTCTGGTTGATCGCGTACTTGTCGTTCTCGAGCGACGGCTCCGCGTTCACGCTCGTCGCGACGAGGCCCTGGTACAGCTCGATCTCGGTCGCGCGCGCGTTCGGCACCGTGTACGGGCCGGTCTCGAGCTGCACGACGGCATTCGGTTCCGCGACGTCCGCCGTCACGATCCCGCGCGGACGGTGGTACTTGAAGCTGCGCGCGACGAAGTGCACGCCGTTCGCGAGCAGCGCGGACGCGAGCGTGTCGCCCTGGAAGCCCTGATACGTGCGGCCGTTGAACGTGAACGTCAGCGGAATCGCGCGATTGATGCGGCCACCGGTGCCGAGGCGGTCTTTCTGGCTCATTTGCTCGTGCCCTCTTCGTGTGCGTTGCCGGCGGCTGCGCCGCCGAACTTTTCGTAGCCCTTGATATCGTAGGTCACCGTGTCGCGCGTGACCTTGAACCAGCGGCGGCAGCCCTGCGTGTGCAGCCACTGCTCGCGGTGGATACCGCGCTTGTTCTCGCGCATGAACACGTATTCGCCCCATTCGCGGTCGGTCATGTTCTCGTTCGCAACCGGGCGCACGATGTCGGCTTCACCGCCGCACGTGAACTCGGATTCGGCGCGCGGCCCGCACCACGGACATTCGATCAGCAACATGTTTCTTTCTCCTCGTTCAGTGCGGGGGTCAGTGCGCGACGGCGGCGGCGCCGTGCTCGTCGATCAGGTGGCCCGTGTAGAAGCGGTCGAGCGCGAACGGCGCGTTCAGCGGATGCGGTTCGTCGCGGGCGATCGTGTGCGCGAACACCCAGCCCGAGCCCGGCGTCGCCTTGAAGCCGCCCGTGCCCCAGCCGCAGTTGAAATAGAGGCCCTTCACGTCGGTCTTGGTGATGATCGGGCACGCGTCCGGCGACACGTCGACGATGCCGCCCCACTGGCGGTTCATCCGCACGCGCGAGAACACCGGGAACATCTCGACGATCGCCTGCAGCGTGCTTTCGATGATGTGGAAGCTGCCGCGCTGGCCGAAGCCCGTGTACTGGTCGATACCCGCGCCGATCACGAGGTCGCCCTTGTCGGACTGGCTGATGTACGCGTGCACCGCGTTCGACATGATCACCGAGTTGACCACCGGCTTGATCGGCTCGGACACCAGCGCCTGCAGCGGGTGGCTCTCGATCGGCAGGCGCACGCCGGCCATGTCGGCGAGCGTCGTCGTGTTGCCGGCTGCGACCACCGCGACCTTCTTCGCCTTGATGAAGCCCTTCACCGTATCGACGCCGACCACCGCGCCGCCTTCGCGACGAATGCCCGTCACTTGGCAGTTCTGGATGATGTCGACGCCGGCGCGGTCGGCGCCGCGGGCGAAGCCCCAGGCCACCGCGTCGTGACGCGCGACGCCCGCACGGCGCTGGATCGATGCGCCGAGCACCGGATAGCGGCTGTTGAGGTTGATCGTCGGCTCGATTTCCTTGATCTGCGCGGGCGTCAGGAATTCGGCGTCGACGCCGTTCAGGCGGTTCGCGTTCACACGACGCTCGGTGTCACGCACGTCCTGCAGCGTATGCGCGAGGTTCATCACGCCGCGCTGGCTGAACATCACGTTGTAGTTGAGGTCCTGCGACAGCCCTTCCCACAGCTTCATCGCCTTTTCGTACAGCGCGGCCGATTCGTCCCACAGGTAGTTCGAGCGCACGATCGTCGTGTTGCGCGCGGTGTTGCCGCCGCCGATCCAGCCCTTCTCGAGGATCGCGACGTTCGTGATGCCGTGTTCCTTCGCGAGGTAGTACGCGGTCGCGAGGCCGTGGCCGCCGCCGCCGACGATCACGACGTCGTATTCCTTCTTCGGTTCCGGGCTCTTCCACTGCTTTTCCCAGTTCTCGTGATACGAGAGGCCGTTGCGGAACAGGCTGAATATCGAGTAGCGGCTCATGTTAGTGATCCTTCGTTAGCATTCGATGACGTTCACGGCAAGACCGCCGCGCGACGTTTCCTTGTATTTCGTCTTCATGTCGGCACCCGTCTCGCGCATCGTCTTGATCACCGAATCGAGCGATACGTAGTGCTGGCCGTTACCCTTGAGCGCCATCCGCGATGCGTTCAGCGCCTTGATCGCGCCCATCGCGTTGCGTTCGATGCACGGAATCTGCACGAGCCCGCCAACCGGATCGCAGGTCATGCCGAGGTTGTGCTCCATCCCGATCTCGGCCGCGTTCTCGACCTGGTCGGGCGTGCCGCCCATCACCGCGGCGAGCGCGGCCGCGGCCATCGAGCACGCGACGCCCACTTCGCCCTGGCAGCCGACTTCCGCGCCGGATATCGACGCCGTTTCCTTGTAGATGATCCCGATCGCGGCGGCCGTCAGCAGGAATTCGACGATGCCGGCTTCGTTCGAGCCCGGCACGAACTTCACGTAGTAGTGCAGCACCGCGGGGATCACGCCGGCCGCGCCGTTCGTGGGCGCGGTGACGACCCGGCCGCCCGCCGCGTTCTCCTCGTTGACGGCCATCGCATACAGGTTGACCCAGTCGAGCATCGACAGCGGATCGCGCAGCGACTCCTCCGAACGCGCCCGCAGGCGCCCGTTCAGTTCGGCCGCGCGGCGCTTCACGCGCATCGGGCCCGGCAGTTCGCCCTCGACCTTGCAGCCGCGCTCGACGCACGCGGCCATCGTGCGCCAGATCGCGAGCAGCCCGCCGCGCACCTCGTCTTCCGGACGCAGCGTGCATTCGTTGCGCAGCATCAGCTCGGCGATCGACAGCCCGTGTTCGCGGCACTGGCGCATCAGGTCGTCGCCGGTGCGGAACGGATACGGCACGTCGGCCGCAGCACGCACGCCGTTTACGCGATCGCCGTCGCGGTTCACGACGAAGCCGCCGCCGATCGAGTAATACTCCTTCTCGACGAGCAACTGGCCGTGCTCGTCGAACGCCTGGAAGCGCATCCCGTTCGGATGGACGATGCTGGTGCCGCTCATCAGCTTGCGATAGAAGCCGATGTTCTCCTTCTCGTCGAAGCGAATCGTCTGCTTGCCGAGCAGCGCCAGCGACTTCTCCGCGCGGATCGCCGCGAGCCGGGGCTCGATCAGGTCCGGATCGATCGTGTCGGGCAAATGGCCCTCGAGGCCGAGCAGCACCGCCTTGTCGGTGCCGTGGCCCTTGCCCGTTGCACCGAGCGAGCCGTATAGTTCGACCCGCACGCGGCGCACGAAGCCGAGCAGGTTCGCGTCCTCGATGTGCGACGCGAAGCGGCACGCGGCGATCATCGGGCCGACCGTATGCGAGCTGGACGGGCCGATACCGATCTTGAACAGGTCGAACGCGCTGACGTTCATCTGACTTCCTCTGGGTGGGCGTACGTGGAATGTCGTTGGCATCAGTACATCAAAGCGTAAAATTGGCCGATAGAACAAAAACGGCATCGGCGTGGGATACCGCCGCCAAGCCCCGCGCAGGACGGCCGGAAAGTGCGTTTTGACGATGATTGACGACGAAAAACCACAAGTCGGCCGGCGCGTGCGCCAGCCGGCAACCGTGCCCGCGAACAGACTGCAACGAGTGAGACCCGCCTTCCCGGCGTGACGAGATTGACCGCGATGACACCCGACGTACCCGCTTCCCCCCTCGCCGAACCCGCGCCGCAGCGCATCCGTTTCGGCATCGTGCTGCTGCCGAACTTCACGCTCACGGCCTTTTCGGGTTTCGTCGACATGCTGCGGCTGTCGGCCGACGACGGCGACTACAGCAAGCCGGTGCGCTGCGCGTGGAGCGTGATCGGCGAAACGCTGGCGCCGGTGCGCGCGAGTTGCGGGATCCAGATCACGCCGTGGGAAACCTTCGAGAGCGCCGAACCGTTCGACTACGTGGTCGTGGTCGGCGGGCTGCTGCATTCGGGGCCGCAAGCGGGCCCCGAAACGCTCGACTTCATCCGCCGCGCGGCGACGGGCGGCGCGACGGTCGTCGGGATCTGCACGGGCGTGTTCACGCTGATGCGCGCGAACGTGCTCGACGGCTACCGCACGTGCGTGAGCTGGTTCCACTACTGGGATTTCATCGAGCGCTTCCCGAACGCCGATCCCGACATGCTGATCGCCGATCGCCTGTTCGTGATCGACCGGCGCCGGATCACCTGCTCGGGCGGCCGCGCGTCGATCGACGTCGCCGCCGCGATCCTGCTGCGCCATTTCGATCATGCGACCGTGCAGAAGGCACTGCGCATCCTGCTCGTCGGCGAGATGCAGAAGGGCAATGCGCCGCAGCCGCATCCGCCGGGCCTCGAGCCGGCCACGCACCCGAAGGTCAAGCGCGCGATTCTCCTGATGGAACAGCATGTCGGCCGCGCGCTGCCGCTCGAGGAACTCGCGTGCAAGCTCGACATGTCGACGCGCCAGCTCGAACGGCTGTTCAAGGCCGAGACGGGCAAGAGCCCGCAGGCGTTCGCGAAGCAGGTGCGGCTGCGCACGGCCGCGTGGCTGCTGACCAGCTCCGACCGCACCGTCGCCGATATCGCGTCGAGTTGCGGGTTCGCCGACGCGTCGCACCTCGGCCGCGAGTTCCGCAAGCAGTTCGGCGTGCCACCGGCGACCTATCGCGAGCGCGGCGGGGACGGCGCAGAAGCCGGCGTGCCGGTGACCGCCGATTCCGATCCCGTCGAAGACATCGCCGACTGACGATCACGCGCGCCGCCCGCGCGCGCCCTTTCCTTATCCTGCCTGCGCCCTGGACCTCGCAAGATCGCGGCATTTTCCCGCGATTTGGAACCGGTTCCAGTCAACTTGACCGACGTTGCAGCCCGGTAACCGAGGGTTATCCCGGATGCTGACGCACCTTCAAATTTGTATGATGACCACATCACCTTACAAACCAGAGCGCCATGTTCGAGAAGATTCCCGCCCGTGCGATGAGCGACCACGTCGCGCAGCAGCTGCTGAAACAGATCGAAGTCGGCAGTTTCTCGGCCACCGGCAAGCTGCCGACGGAGGCCGTGCTCGCGCAGGAATTCGGCGTGAGCCGCACCGTGATCCGCGAGGCGATTTCGCGGCTGAAGAACGAAGGCGTGGTCGAGCCGCGCCAGGGCAGCGGCGTATACGTGAACCAGCACGGCGCGATCCGGCCGCTGCGGATCGACTACGCGGAAGCCGTCGAGGCAAGCTCGCTGCCGCACCTGCTCGCGGTGCGCCGCGCGATCGAGGCTGAAGTCGCGGCCGAAGCCGCGCTGCACCACACGGCCGACGACATGGCCGACATCGACGACGCATTGCGCAAGATCGACGACGCGGCGGCCGAAGGGCGCGACGGCGTCGCGGAAGACGTCGCGTTCCACCGCACGATCGCTGCCGTCACCGGCAACCCGTATTTCCTGAAGACGCTGCAGTTTCTGAACCAGTACCTCGAGGCCGGCGTGAAGGTCACGCGGCGCAACGAAGCGACGCGCGAGGATTTCTCGCGGCAGGTGCGCGAGGAACACGCGGCGATCGCCGACGCGATCCGCGCGCGCGACCCGATGGCGGCGCGCAACGCGGCGCGCACGCACATGTATAACGCCGCCCGCCGTCTCGCGGAAGCCGGCATCTGCTGATGAACGATTGCTGAATGCGGCGGCCCGGGCCGAACCGGTGCCGTCGTTGTCCCGAACCTTTCCCGAATCGATCAAGGTTGACCATGTCACGAAATGTTGGAGTCATCGGCCTCGGCGCGATGGGCCTCGGCGTCGCCCGCTCGCTGCTGCGCGCGGGGTTCCGCGTGCACGCATGCGACGTGCGCGACACCGTGCTGCAGGCATTCGCGGCCGAAGGCGGCGTGGCCTGCACGAGCCCGGCCGAACTCGGCGCGCGATGCGATGTCGTCGTCACGCTCGTCGTCAATGCCGCGCAGACCGAAACGGTGCTGTTCGGCGAGCACGGCGCGGTCGCGGCGATGAAGCCGGGCGGCGTCGTGATCGCGAGCGCGACCGTCGCGCCCGACTTCGCGGTCGCGCTCGGCGCGCGCATCGAGGCCGCGGGCCTGCAGATGCTCGACGCGCCGGTATCCGGCGGCGCCGCGCGCGCGGCCTCCGGCGAGATGACGATGATGACGTCCGGCCCCGCCGCGGCGTATGCCGGCTGCGACGACGTGCTCGACGCGATCGCCGGCAAGGTGTACCGCCTCGGCGACGCGCACGGCATCGGCTCGAAGGTGAAGATCATCAACCAGCTGCTGGCCGGCGTGCATATCGCGGCGGCCGCCGAGGCGATGGCCCTGGGCCTACGCGAAGGCGTCGACGCCGACGCGCTCTACGACGTGATCACGCACAGCGCCGGCAACTCATGGATGTTCGAGAACCGCGTGCCGCACATCCTGAACGGCGACTACACGCCGCTGTCGGCCGTCGACATCTTCGTGAAGGACCTCGGCCTCGTGCTCGATACCGCGCGGCGCAGCAAATTCCCGCTGCCGCTGTCGGCCACCGCGCACCAGATGTTCATGAGCGCGTCGAGCGCCGGCCACGGCGGCGAGGACGATTCCGCCGTGATCAAGACTTTCCCCGGCATCACGCTGCCGCCCGCCCGCTGATTCGAACGACGTTCCTGCCATGACCGCTTCCGCTTCCCGTCCCCTGCTCGGCTGCATCGCCGACGATTTCACCGGCGCGACCGATCTCGCGAACATGCTCGTCAAGAGCGGCATGCGTACCGTGCAGACGATCGGCGTGCCCGCCGGCGACGCCGCAGTCGACGCCGACGCGATCGTCGTCGCGCTGAAGTCGCGCACGATTCCCGCCGCCGACGCCGTCGCGCAATCGCTCGCCGCCCATGAATGGCTGCGCGCGCAGGGCTGCCGGCAATTCTTCTTCAAGTACTGCTCGACGTTCGACTCGACCGACGCGGGCAACATCGGGCCCGTCGCCGATGCGCTGCTCGATGCGGCTGGCGGCGGCTTCGCGATCGCGTGCCCGGCGTTCCCGGAAAACGGCCGCACGATCTTCCGCGGCCACCTGTTCGTCGGCGACGTGCTGCTGAACGAATCGGGCATGGAGAACCACCCGCTCACGCCGATGAAGGACGCGAACCTCGTGCGCGCGCTGCAGCGGCAAACGAAGTCGCAGGTCGGCCTGATCCGCTACGACACGATCGCGCTGGGCGCGGCCGCCGTGCGCACGCGGATCGAGCAGCTGCGCGCGGAAGGCGCGCGCTTCGCGATCGCCGACGCGTTGTCGGATCGCGACCTCTACGTGCTCGGCGAAGCGTGCGCGGACCTGCCGCTCGTCACCGGCGGCTCGGGCGTCGCCCTCGGCCTGCCCGCGAATTTCCGTCGCGCGGATCAGCTGCCCGAGGGCGACAACGCGGCCTCGCTGCCGCGCATCGACGGATTGTCGGCGGTGCTCGCCGGCAGCGCGTCGAAGGCAACCAACGCCCAGGTCGCCGCGTGGCGCGAAAGCCGGCCGAGCTTCCGGATCGATCCGCTCGCGGCCTCGCGCGGCGAGCCCGTCGTCGACGCCGCACTCGCGTTCGCACGCTCGCACCTGCCGCAACCCGTGCTGATCTACGCGACCGCGACACCCGACGAAGTGAAGGCCGTCCAGCAGGCGCTCGGCGTCGAGGCGGCCGGCCATCTCGTCGAGAGCACGCTCGCGGCGATCGCCAGGGGCTTGCGCGAGCTCGGCGTGCGCAAGTTCGTCGTCGCCGGCGGCGAGACGTCCGGCGCGGTCGTGCAGGCGCTCGACGTGAAGTCGCTGCAGATCGGTGCGCAGATCGATCCGGGCGTACCGGCGACGGCCACCATCGACGCGCAGCCGCTCGGCCTCGCGCTGAAATCCGGCAACTTCGGCACGGTGGACTTTTTCGACAAGGCGCTGCGCGCGCTCGACGGAGCCGCATGATGAGCCACGAAGCGAAACTGCGCGAGGAGATCTGCGTCGTCGGCGCGAGCCTGTATGCGCGCGGCCATGCAGTCGGCAGCGCCGGCAACATCAGCGCGCGTCTGGACGACGGCTGGCTGATCACGCCGACCGATGCCTGCCTCGGACGCCTCGACCCGAACGACATCGCGAAGGTCGGCCTGGACGGCCAGCCGCTCTCGGGCGGCAAGCCGTCGAAGACACTCGCGCTGCATCGCGGCATCTACGCACGCAACGCGCAGGCGCACGGCATCGTTCATACGCATTCGACGCACCTGGTCGCGCTGACGCTCGCGGGCGTATGGCGCGACACCGACGTGCTGCCGCCGATCACGCCGTATTACGTGATGAAGGTCGGCCACATTCCGCTGATCCGCTATCGCCGCCCCGGCGACCCGGCCGTCGCGGCCGAAGTCGCTGCACTCGCCGATCAGGTGCGCGGCGTGCTGCTCGACCGCCTCGGCCCGGTGATGTGGGGGCAGTCGGTGTCGCACGCGTCGTACGCGCTCGAGGAGCTCGAGGAAACCGCGCGGCTTTGGCTGATGACGAACCCGAAGCCCGAGCCGCTGTCCGACGCCGCGCTCGACGAGCTGCGCCAGACCTTCGGCGCACGCTGGTAACGCAACGCATCGCGCCCGGATCACGCAGGACTACGCACCGATTCCTATGCCTGCCGTGTGCGCGGGCCCTTCCATCAGCACACACGACACAATCCGGCGGCGTGCGCGCCGCCGGCACATGACATCCCAGGAGACGACGATGACTGCTCTCGACGCGGCCGCAAGCCGCTCGCCCGCCGCACCCGCCCAATCGGGCGAGCTCGACCGCACCTACAAGAAAGTGTTCTGGCGCATCGTGCCGTTCCTGATGCTCTGCTACGTGGTCGCGTATCTCGATCGCGTAAACGTCGGCTTCGCGAAGCTGCAGATGTCGCAGGACCTCGCGTTCAGCGAAACCGTGTTCGGCCTCGGCGCCGGCATCTTCTTCCTCGGCTACTTCCTGTTCGAACTGCCGAGCAACATGCTGATGCACCGCATCGGCGCGCGCATCTGGATCGCGCGGATCATGATCACGTGGGGCCTGCTGTCCGCGCTGTTCGCGTTCGTGAAGACGCCGACGCAGTTCTACGTGCTGCGCTTCCTGCTCGGTCTCGCGGAAGCCGGCTTCTATCCGGGCGTGATCCTGTACCTCACGTACTGGTTCCCGTCGCATCGCCGCGCGAAGATCATCGCGGTGTTCATGTCGGCGATTCCGGTGTCTGGCATCTTCGGCAACCCGCTGTCGGGCTGGATCATGGAGCGCTTCCACGGCGGCTCGGGCTTCCACGGCTGGCAATGGATGTTCATGATCGAGGCCGTGCCGGCCGTGCTCGTCGGCATCGCGACGATCCTGTATCTCGACAACAGCATCCGCAGCGCGAAGTGGCTCGACGAGCGCGAGAAGCAAATCCTCGAGGATGAAATCGCCGCGCAGCCGCAGGAGCAGCAACAGCACGGCCATTCGCTGAAGGCCGTGTTCTCCGATCCGCGCATGTGGTGGATGTCGCTGATCTACTTCGCGTTCGTCACCGGCCAGTACGGTCTCACCTTCTGGATGCCGACGCTCGTCAAGTCGACCGGCATCACCGATACGTTGCAGATCGGCCTGCTGTCGGCAATTCCGTTCGTCGTCGCGATCGTCGTGATGAACCTGTTCGGCCACAGCGCGGACAAACGCCGCGAACGCCGCTGGCACCTGATCGTGCCGGCGCTGATGGGCGCGGTCGGATTTGCGGTCGCCGCGTCGTACTCGCACAATACGGCGGTGTCGATCGTGTTCCTGTCGCTCGCGGCGGGCGGCGTGCTGACCTGCGCACCGCTGTTCTGGTCGCTGCCGACCGCGTTCCTCGCCGGCTCCGCCGCGGCCGCCGGGATCGCGATCATCAACTCGGTCGGCAACCTCGCCGGGTTCGCGAGCCCGTACGTGATCGGCTACCTGAAGGACGTCACGCACAGCACGTCGTCCGGCATGTACGTGCTGGCCGCCATGCTCGTGATCGGCGCGATCGCCGTGTGGCTCACGCCCGCGAAACTCGTGAACCGCTGATCCGTCATTCGACGCGGGGCGCCGTGCGCCCTGCCCCCATTCATTCACAGGAACCGCTGCCATGCCTCGCTTCGCCGCCAACCTCTCGATGATGTACACCGAGCACGCTTTCCTCGAACGCTTCGCCGCTGCCTCGTACGACGGCTTCAAGGCCGTCGAGTACCTGTTCCCGTACGACTTCGCCGCCGAGGACATCCGCGCGCGCCTCGACGCGCACAATCTCGAGCAGGCGCTGTTCAACGCGCCGCCGGGCGACTGGGCCGCCGGCGAACGCGGGATCGCGTCGCTGCCGGGCCGCGAGGACGAGTTCCGGCGCGGCATCGACCAGGCGCTCGACTATGCGCGCGTGCTCGGCAACAAGAAGCTGCACGTGATGGCCGGGATGGTCGCGCCGGGCGCCGACCGCGCGCGCCATCGCGATACCTACGTGGCGAACCTGCGGCATGCGACGGAGGCCGCCGCCGCACACGGCATCACGGTGCTGATCGAGCCGATCAACCAGCGCGACATGCCCGGCTATTTCCTGAGCCGCCAGGACGATGCGCATGACATCCGCGCGGAAGTCGGCGCGCCGAATCTGAAGGTGCAGTTCGACTGCTATCACTGCCAGATCGTCGAAGGCGACCTCGCGATGAAGCTCAAGCGCGATTTCGCGGGCATCGGCCACATCCAGATCGCCGGCGTGCCCGAGCGTCACGAGCCGGACATCGGCGAACTCAACTACCCGTATCTGTTCGAGCTGATCGACGCGCTCGGCTACGACGGCTGGATCGGCTGCGAATATCGCCCGAAGGCCGGCACGTCCGAAGGGCTCGGCTGGCTCAAGCCTTATCTGTAATCCACGCATTCCGAAGAGGGCTCACAACATGAAAGTACTGATCACCGGCGGCGCCGGCTTTCTCGGCCAGCGTCTCGCGCGCAAGCTGCTCGAGCGCGGCGAACTGACCGGCCCCGACGGCCGAACCGGCAAGATCGACGAGCTGGTGCTGCTCGACGTCGTGAAGGGCAGCGATTTCGGCGACGCGCGCGTGACGTCGATCGTCGGCGACATCGCCGATCGCACGGTGCTCGAAAGCGCGATCGACGCGCAGACGGGCGCGATCTTCCATCTCGCGGCGATCGTCAGCGGGCAGGCCGAAGCCGATTTCGATCTCGGCATGCGGATCAATCTCGACGCCTCGCGCACGCTGCTCGAAGTGTGCCGCGCGCGCGGCCATCGTCCGCGCGTCGTGTTCACGAGCTCGGTGGCCGTCTACGGCGGCGTGTTGCCCGACGTCGTGCAGGACGACACCGCGCTGAATCCGCAATCGTCGTACGGCGCGGAGAAGGCAATCGCCGAACTGCTGCTGTGCGACTACGCACGGCGCGGCTTCGTCGACGGCCGCGTGCTGCGACTGCCGACCATCAGCGTGCGGCCGGGCCGCCCGAACGCGGCGGCGTCGTCGTTCGCGAGCGGCATCATCCGCGAACCGCTGAACGGCGAGGAAAGCGTGTGCCCGGTGCCCGGTTCGACGCGGCTGTGGCTGCTGTCGCCGCGCGGCGCGATCGACGCGCTCGTCGCGGGTTGCGAGATCGACAGCGAGAAGCTCGGCAACAAGCGCGTGATCAACCTGCCCGGCCTGTCGGTGTCGGTCGACGAAATGATCGCGGCACTGCGCGAAGTCGCGGGCGACGACGTCGTGAAGCTGATCCGCCATGCGCCGGACGAACGCGTCGAGAAGATCGTCGGCAGCTGGCCGGGCCGCTGGGACACGACGCGCGCCGAAGCGCTCGGCCTGAAGGGCGACACGTCGTTCGCGGACGTGATCCGCAGCTACATCGCCGACGAGCAACGTTGATCGCCGCGCCGCCCGGCGAGGCAAGCGGCCGCGTCGGCGAACCGCTGCCCGCCCGGGTGGCCGGCGACGTCGGGCCGCATCAACGCGGCCCGGCGGACTCCCCGACGGGCATCGATGCGCGCTTCGCCTGGTACGGCGAGCGCGCCGCGCCGGCCGCATGCTGCCATGCGAGCAAGCCCGGCAAATAGAACAGCAAGTCGCGCACACGCCGCGCGCCGGCGAGCGCCAGGCAGGTCGGCGCGTCGAACCCCAGCAGCCCGCCGATCAGCACGAACCCGCCCTCCTGCACGCCCAGCCCGCCCGGCATCAGGAACGCGATGCTGCTCAGGAGCTGGATCAGCGCTTCGATCGCGAGCGCCTGCGCAAACGTCGGATCGGCGCCGAGGAAATGCAGCGCGAGCCAGATTTCCAGCGAATAGCCGACAAATTGCAGCGTCTGCCAGATCGCCAGATAGCGGACGACGACACCCGTCTTTCTCCAGATCATCCGGATCGACTGATCGGTGCGTGCCGATTCGCCGACCAGCGCCACCACCTTGCCGCTCGTGACGCGGTTGACCACGCGCATCGCGCGTTCGAACGGCCGCGCGTGCTGAACCAGCGCGAACAGCAGCAGCACCGGCACGAGCGCCGCCATGCCGATGGCGAGGCGCGCAGCCACCTGCGCGGCGCCGGACGACACGTGTTCGAGCACGTAGCCGATCGCGACCAGCGCGAACACGAGCTGGCTGATCAGCGTCAGCTGCATGTCCGCGACGAGGCTCGCCACGGCGGTTGCCGGGCGCACGCCCGCCTGCCGCAGCAGGCTGAACGACACGATCTCGCCGCCGATCCGCGCGACCGGCAACAGCCCATTGATCGATTCGCGGATCCACACGAGCCTGAGCATCGTCGCGAACGACGGCCGGCGCGGGCCGCGGATCAGCATCCGCCAGTCCCAAGCATTCGCGAGCATCGGCAGGATGTGGGCCAGCGCGGCGACCAGCAACCCGGCCCCGGCAATCCGCAACCGATGCAGGATCTCCAGCGGATGCTCGCGCCAGATCAGCCACACCGCGAGCACCAGCCCGGCCAGCGCCGCCGCGCGCCCCGCATGCCGCAACCGTGCGTCGCGACGCGCGGGCGGCCGGTCCGCGCCTTCGACATCGGAATGCGCGTCGTGTATCATGATTTCCCCGCCGGCGACAACAAGCCCTCGCGGTCGACGCGAAAGCGCGTGCCGCGCCAGACGACGTGCGACGAGAAGAAGCTCGACACGAACACCGCGAACTGCAGCAAATCGACGAACGGCAGCCAGAGCGCGCCGCGCAGACCCGCGCCGGTGGCGCGGCTCGTCCGGAACATCAGCAGCGCCCGCGCGACGAGTGCCGCGACCACCAGCCACCAGGCGGCAAGCGTGCCGCCGGAAAACAGCACGGCCAGCAATGCAAGCGGCAGCGGATGCATCAGCACCGACCCGGCGTGACCGAGCCGGTCCGCCGCGCGGATCGTGCAGCTCCAGCGCAATTCGTGCGCGTACAGTCTGGCGAAGGTCTCTTCGACACAGGCATGTCCGACGACGAACGGCGGAACGACGACCTGCGCGCCGACCTGCCGCACCGCTTCGCCGAGCGCGTGATCCTCGGCCAGGTGGTGCGCGAAACGCGTGAGCCCGCCGATGCGTTCGAGCGTCGCGCGCGTGATCGCAATCGTCTGGCCAAAGCACGGACGGGCACGCCCGATGAAAAGCCCGGTAATGACGCCCGGCAGGAAATGGTAGTTCGTCATCGCGACGGCGACACCGGGCCAGAAGCCCGGCGACGCGACGCCGCGATACACGCTCGTCACGATGCCGACTTCCGGCTGCTGTAGCGCGCCGACGACGGCACGCAGATAATCGCGCTCGACCAGCACATCGCTGTCGGCGAGACACAGCACCGAATGTTCCGCGTGTTCGAGCATGTTGACGAGATTCGCGATCTTGCGATTCGGCCCGTATAACCGCGCATCGGCGACGACCTTGATGTTCGCGTCCGGATGGCGCGCGCGAAGCGTCTCGACGGCCGCGAGCGCCGCGTCGCCCGCATCGTGCACGCCGAACAGATGTTGTACCGGCCCCGGATAATCCTGGACGAAGAAGCTTTCAAGATGCTGTACGAGGTTCCATTCGTCGCCGTGCAGCGGTTTCGCGACGGTGACGCCCGGATAGTCGCGCGGCACCGCCCGCGAGCGCGAAAAGAACCGGCCGACCAGGACGCTGGCCGTGACAGTGTAGGCAATGCCGAGCAACACGCCCAGCCCGCAGGCGATCGACATCGCGCCGGCCAGCGCGTACAGCACATGCAGCAAGACCATGCTTCTCCCCAGTGGTGGCCCAATGACGGCGACGCTCGGGGCCGGCACGCGCGAACGCGCGCTCACCCGTACACGCCGCCGTATCGATTCCCGTTGAGCCGGATATGCAGGACGACCAGCCGACGGTACGCGCAATCAGATGACACGGCTACCGTGCGGCGATCGATTCCGGACACGCGCACGTAGCCGCAGACATCCGCGGCCCTGAACGCCGCGTCTGCCACCTTACGGGCCGACAGGATCGCGGTCGCGACCGCGACGACGGCCCAGATGCGGAATGTCATCGTCGTGAAAAACGCTTCGGGTACGCGCAGCGCAAACAACGAAACCAGCACGAAACACTGAATGAACATGCCGGCGAGCGCGGCGATCAACAGATAGGCGCGCCATCGCTCGATCGTCGAGGGTGCCATCAGGAAAGAACCTCCCGTGCGGACGACCCGCATCGATCCTGCTTCGATCGACACGGTCGCGGGGGTGGACGGGCAAGCGCGTGCGGGACGCGCGGAACCCGGTTCGGGGATCAGGGGAAGCGGAGTTCGACCCGAGAAATGTTGTGGCCGATCGTAGCCGGAATGCCGGTGCCGAACCTTAAGCGATCTTCAGAATCGGGCGATATTTGAGGGAGCGCAATTACAATCCGTTGCACGACGCGCACAGTCCGGCTCGTACAATTGCATATATCTGCACACGAATCGACCATGCGACTCCTCCTTGTCGAAGACGACGACCTCATCGGCAGCGGCCTCGAAATCAGCCTGAGTCAGGCTGGTTATCAGGTCGACTGGCTGCGCGACGGTCATGCCGCCGCCGCCGCGCTCGCGACGACGCGCTTCGCCCTCGTCGCCCTCGATCTCGGCTTGCCCGGCAAATCGGGAACGGAACTGCTGCGTGCGATGCGGGACGCGGGCGATACGACGCCGGTGCTCGTACTGACCGCGCGCGGCACCGTGGCCGATCGGGTCCGCGGCCTCGACGACGGCGCCGACGACTATCTCGCGAAACCGTTCGAGCTTTCCGAGGTGCTCGCCCGCTGCCGCGCGCTCGTGCGCCGCTCCCAGGGTCGGGCCGGCGACGAGATCGTGTGGCGCGACATCACGATCGACCTGACCACCCAAACGGTGACACGCGATGCGGCGCGCATCGCGCTGACGTCACGCGAATGGACCATCCTCGTTCAGCTCGTCAGTCATGCGGGCATGCCCCAGTCGCGGGCGCGTCTCGAGGACGGCCTGTACGGATGGCAGGAAGGCATCGAAAGCAATGCGATCGAGGTTCACATCTCGAATCTGCGCAAGAAGCTCGGCGCGGAACTGATCCGGACGGTGCGAGGCATCGGTTACGTCGTCGACAAACCATGATCTCGCGCTCGATACGGCGCCGCGTTTCGGCGATGGCGCTCGGCTGCGTGACCGTCGTCTGGATCGTCGCCGTGTTCGGCAGCTTCCGGCACGCGACACGCGAGATCGGCGAATGGGAAGACGCCCGTCTCGTCGAATATGCGTCGCTGCTCGTCGACCTCGCGCCGGCCGACCTCGACCGCCTCGCCCGCTTCCCGCCCGACGCGCGCATCGAACTGGCTCACGGCACGCCGGCCGCCGCCCGAGACAACGACGGCGATCGTCTGCCGCGCGACGTACTGTTCGAAGTCCGCGACGCGCGCGGCAACGTCGTCGCGTCGAGCCTGCCGGTCGACGCTCCCGGCCGGCCCGATGCAGCCGGCCGAAGCGACACCCCCGAAACGATCGTCGTGCGCGGCGCGCAATGGCGCACGCACACGCTGCGCGACGACGCGTCGGGCCGATGGATACGGGTGATGGAGCCGGCCAACACACGCAGCGATCTCGCGACGGGCATCGCGAGCGGCATCGTCTGGCCGCTGATCGTCGCGCTCCCGGTGCTGGCGTTGCTGCTCTGGTTCCTGATCGGACGCAGTCTCGCGCCGCTGAAAACGCTGTCGACGCTGATCGGCGCGCGCGATGCGCACTCGCTCGAACCGCTCGGCGTCACGACCGTTCCGGAAGAAGTCCGCACGCTGGTCGACGCGATCGACCGCCTGCTCGCCAGATTGCGGCAATCCATCGTGCGCGAGCGGGCATTCACGTCCGACGCGGCGCACGAACTCAAGACGCCGCTGGCCGCGATCAAGGTTCAGGCTCAGGTCGCGCTCGCGACCGACGATCCGGCGCGCAAACAGCTCGCCATGCAGCGTGTGGTGCAAGGCGTCGATCGCAGCGCGCGTCTCGCCGAACAGTTGCTGCTGCTCGCGCGGCTCGACGAATACGAACGCATTCCGGTGCGCGCCGTCGTCGTCCGCGAACTGGTCGACGCGGCCATCGAGCGGCATCTTGCGAAGGCATCGGATCACTGCATCGCCATCGTCGCCAGCGGCACGCCCGGGCGAGCGATTCAGGCCGATCCGATCCTGCTCGGCATCCTGCTCGACAACCTGCTCGACAACGCGATCAAGTACGGCCGGCAGGGGGGCCGCATCGAGATCGACGTACACGACGACGGCGCCGCGCAGCGCATCGTCGTGCGCGACGACGGGCCCGGCGTCGCCCCCGGCGAGCACGAGCGGCTCGGTGATCGTTTCTATCGCGGCGTGGGCACGCAGTTGCCCGGCAGCGGGCTCGGGCTGTCGATCGTCCAGCGCATCGCGCAATACTTCGGCGGCACCGTGCAATTCGGGGCCGGCATCGGCGGCCGCGGCCTCGGCGTCACGATCTCGATGCCGTCGGCCGAATCCGCCCGGATTGATCGCACGCAGGCGTTATCGGACGAAGCCGGTGCGCGACCGCACGCTTAACGTTTCGTTAAGGATTCGGCCGTAAAATCCGCCGGAAGATACGGTCCTCATCCGCTTGCCAGGAGCTTTCATGTCTACAACCGCCCGATACGACGCAGTCGCACGCCTTCTTCACTGGCTGATCGTGGCGCTGGTCGTCGCGCAATACGTAATCGGCTGGACGATGCCCGACGTGCATCGCGACACGCAACCGGTCGGCCTGATCGCCGCGCACCTGATCGTGGGCACCGCGCTGCTTGCCGCAATGGCTTGCCGCGTGCTCTGGCGCGTGACGCATCGCCCGCCCGCCGACGAACTGTCGCCTGCGATGCGCGCGGTGTCCGGCGCAACGCACTTCGGGCTCTATGCATTGCTGATCGCGGTGCCGTTGCTCGGCTGGATCAATGCGTCGTCGCGCGCATGGGCCGTGACGCTGTTCGGTGTCGTCCCGCTGCCGGCGCTGTCGGCGGCCGGCTCGGGATTCGGGCACGCGATGGGCGACGTGCACGGCATCCTCGCGTGGGTGCTGTTCGGCGGCATCTGCCTTCACGTCGCGGCCGCGGTCGCGCATCGTTTCGTCCTGCGCGACGGCGTCATGCAACGGATGATGCCCTGGTAATCTCGCCACCATGCGCCATGGCGCACCATCGCAGGCAGCGATCCGGCAATGACGGATCGCGCGCTCGCCTGCATCGCGGCTCACCCTGCAATCCACCTGCGCGCCCATCGGAATCGGGCAACACGCTGATCGCGGCGCCGCGCGAAGCGGCGCGCGATCGACGGCCTCGCCGTCCGTGCGGTTCGGCCAGGCCGCGTGCCGCGAGCGGCGTGCGTATTGCCGTACCGCGAGCACGTCGGCCCGAAGACACATACGTACATGTCGGCACCTAGTCGTCGGTCTGCGCCGGCATGACGGCGGCCGGCGCGGGCGGGGCGGGCAAAGCCGCCATCCTCGCCCGATCCTGCTCGGCGACCTTCGCCAGCGCGGCCTGAATGTCCGCAGGATATTCTCCGTCGTCCCCCTTCGACGGATCGTAGCCCGCCGCTTCCAGACGAATCAGTTCCTCGCGAACCTGTGCACGCGTGAGCGGCGCATTCAATTGCGCGAATGCAGACTGACCGGATACAACGCCGATCATCATCAGTAGTGCGATACAAGTTTTCATCATGAACTCCTTCAATGTTGCGTGCCGATCCAACCTCGTGGATGCCGGGCCGGCCGCGGTGGCCCGCTTCTTCAGCTTCCGAAATACGGCGTGCAGAAGCTCTCGGGGCCCACGCACGCGGCCGATCGCGGACGCGACGGCAGTATCGTCGGCCTCCCCGCATCGGAAGTCGCGGCCGGATCGCTGCCGACCGCGGTTTCGGCCTGATGCCGAGGCATCTGTTCGGCCTGCTGCCGGAATAGCGGACTCACGTCCGGATACGACGTATCGGTCACGAAGCGCAGTCCGTTGTTTTCGGCGTCGATCAATTGCTGCCTGACCTGCGCGCGCGTCAGTGCCTGTGCCGACGCAGGCGTCGCGACACTCGCGACGGACATCGCCGCCACCGTGGCGGCCACCAGCCAATGCGTATTCATGCTCACTCCTTCGGAAGTCAACGAAACGACGTGCTACACCCGTATGACGACGCGGGGTGCCCGTTTATTCCCGGAATGGCGAACCGCTTGCGCAGGACATTCATCGAACTGTCATTCTTTCGTCAGCCGGCGTAACCTGACGTAACGCAGGCCCCACCGCGCGTGGGGCAGACTGACGACACCTTGTGGATCGCGCCTCGATCATGTCCGTCGCTTACGACTATGCAGCCGGCCTGCTTCGCACGCTGTTCGACCGTCATATCGACAGCGGTGCCGTGCTCGACCCGGCCATGTTCCCCGACGCCGAGCGATTCGTCCGCGCGTGGCCGGCCATTCGCGCGGAAGCGCTGGCCGTCGCGCGCGACCTGCCGCGCATCCCGCGCTTCCACGAGATCATGCGCGAGCAGCACGACATCTCGGCCAACGATGCACGCGACTGGCGGATGTTCATCATGCAGGCGTACGGCCAGCCGTTTCCGCGCAACCTGTCGCGTTGCCCGACCGTCGAATCGATCGTCGCGGCGTCGCCGGACGTGTTGTCCGCGTCGCTGTCGTTCCTCGCGCCCGGCAAACACATTCCGCCGCATCGCGGACCGTTCCGCGGCATCCTGCGCGGCTATCTCGTGCTGTCGATGCCGAAGCGCGCCGACGGCACGCCGGCTGCAGTGCTGAAGATCGATGGCCATGAATACCGGCTCGAAGAAGGCCGCTTCCTGCTGTGGGACGACACGTTCGTGCACGAGGTATGGAACGACAGCGACGCAGTGCGAATCGTGCTGCTGCTCGATATCCGACGGCGCGGCATGCCGCGCTTGCTGACGTGGCTGTCGAATGCGGTGATCGGCGTCGTGCGGCTCGGAATCCGGATGCGGGGGCGATCGATCCCGGTCTAGCCAACCGCAACGCGCCCGCCCGTCGCGGTCAATCCTCGCGCGCCAGACGCGTCAGAACCTCCGCGAGCGCTTGAATCGCGGGTTGCGTGGCGCGCTGCGTCGGGTAGACGAGGTAGTAACCGAGGCCGTTGCGCACCACCTCCGGGAACGGCGTGACCAGCGCGCCGGCTGCCAGCCGGTCCGCCGCCATGCGCGGATCGCCGATCGCGACGCCGTGCGCGTCAGCCGCGGCCGTCAACGTCAGTTCGAGCGTATCGAATACGAGCCCGGTGCCCGGGTCGATCCGCGTTGCGCCGACGGCGTCGAGCCAGCATCGCCATTCGTCGCGATTGCGTGCGGGATGCAGCAGCGTCGCATGCGCGAGATCGGCGATCGACTTCAACGACGCACCGATCTCGCGCGTACACATCGGCGTGAGGCACTCGTCGAACAGCGGCACCGCCACCATTCCCGCCCAGTTTCCGGTACCGCGCACGACGATGGCATCGAAATCGGCGTCGGTGAAATCCGGCGTGTCGTCCGCCGACGTGTGAATGCGCAATTCGGTTCGCGGCAACGCGTGATTGAGCGCCGGGTGCCGCGGCAGCAGCCACCGGATCGCGAACGTGGATGGCAAGCGCAACGTCAGGGTCGACGCGGAATGCGCATGGGCATGCGCGTGTCGCGCCAGTTGCGCGAGCACGTCGATGGCCACCGTCAGCAGCGCGCCGCCCTCCGCGGTCAACGTCAATCCCGACGGATGACGAACGAACAACGCACACCGGTAGTGCGCTTCCAGTTGCTGCACCTGACGGCTCACCGCACCCTGGGTCCGGCACAGATGCTCGGCCGCCCGGTTGAAACTGCCGAGTTCGGCGGCGGCGACGAAGGCCTGGAACGCCGTCAGCGGCGGCAGCGCACGCGTGAGATCCGCCAGCGGATATGCGCGGGCGGCATACCCGGGTTGCGGATTATTCGTTTGTTCGGTCATCGCTGCATCGCTATCGTGGTTGAACCGGCTCGCGACGGCTGTCGCGGACGGCTCGTCATCAATCAACGGAGAAATACCATGGTCTCGTCGTCCGACGCACTATATACGCGGCAGGTCGATACCTACCTGAAAGCGCTCGAACGCGGCGACGTCGCCGAGATCTGCGCGCTGTTCGCGCCGGATGCGCGGATATTCTCGCCGTTTCTCGGCTGGATGGCGCCGCAGCCCTTTTTCGAAAAAGTCGCGGCGGCATCCGGACAAAGCCGGATCACGCCGATCGACATCTGCGTCAGCACGACGGGCGCACGTCGGGCCACCGGCTATTTCGTCTACGACTGGGGACTGAAGGACGGCGCCGAGGTGCGGTTCGAATGCGTCGACGTCTTCGAATTCGACGACGACGCGCGCATCGAGCGCATGGTCATCATCTACGACACGCATCCGGTGCGAAGTACCGTCGGCGACAAGTACGCATAGCCGGATCGTTGCGCGGCGCAGCAACGTCGCCGCGCCGCCGGCCGTACCGCAAATGCCGCTGATGGCCCGATCGATCGCCTACACTACAGACCGTCCCCCCGCGCGGCTCCTGCCAGCCACTACCATGGCCCACCTCTTCTTCGCGGCGTCGATCCAGCGCCATATCGACACGCCCGAGCGCGACATCGACGCACGGACGCTCGGCGAAGCGCTTGAAACCGTCTTCGGCGAGCAGCCGAGGCTGCGCGGCTATATCGTCGACGACCAGGGTGCGCTGCGAAAGCACCTGTCGGTGTTCATCGACGGCCAGCCGGTGCGCGACCGGCAACACCTGTCCGATGCGCTCGGCGACGCCAGCCGCGTCTATGTCGTGCAGGCGCTGTCCGGCGGATAAAGGGACGCATCTCCATCGAAGCAAGCGCCCGGTCGGACCAACTGGAGACACCCGACATGAACGATCGACTGCTCGTCGCGACCCGCAAGGGCCTGTTCGTGCTGCACGCCGACGGCAACGGCGGCTGGTCGCTCGGCGAGCCGCACTTCATCGGCGAACCCGTCAGCATGGCGCTGGCCGACCCGCGCGACGGCACGCTGTATGCGGCGCTCAATCTCGGCCACTTCGGCGTCAAGCTGCATCGCCGACGCGCGGACGCCGCCGCATGGGAAGAATGTGCGGTGCCCGTCTATCCGCCGCAGCCCGCCGACACGCCTCGCGCCGACGCCGACACCCACGCAGGCGCCGGCGATTCGGAGGACGAAGCACCTGCCCCGCCGCGCCCACCCTGGACGCTTCAGCAGATCTGGTCGCTCGAAGCCGGCGGCGCCGACGAGCCGGGCGTGCTGTGGGCCGGCACGATACCGGGCGGACTGTTCCGCTCCGACGACGGCGGCGATTCGTGGGTGCTCAACCGCACGCTATGGGATCGCCCGGAGCGCGCCGAGTGGTTCGGCGGCGGCTACGATGCCGCCGGCATCCATTCGGTGATGATCGATCCGCGCGACAGCCGGCACGTGACGATCGGGATTTCGTGCGGCGGCGTCTGGCAGACCTTCGACGGCGGCGCGACCTGGCGCGTCAGCGCCGACGGCATGGAAGCCGACTACATGCCGCCCGAGCGGCGCGGCGAACCCAACGTGCAGGATCCGCACCGCGTCGTCCAGTGTGCAGCCGCTCCCGATGTGCTGTGGACCCAGCATCACTGCGCAATCTTCCGCTCGACCGACGGCGCCGCGCACTGGCAGCGGATCGAGGCGCAGCCGTCGAGCTTCGGCTTCGCGGTCGCCGTGCATCCTGCAGATCCCGACACCGCGTGGTTCGTGCCGGCCGTGAAGGATGCGTGCCGGATTCCGGTGAACGGCCGGTTCGTCGTCACGCGCACGCGCGACGGCGGCCGCAGCTTCGAGACGCTGTCGAACGGGCTGCCGCCCGCGCCGGCCTACGACCTCGTGTATCGGCACGGGCTCGCGGTGGACGACTCCGGCACGCATCTCGCGATGGCGTCGACGACGGGCGGGTTATGGACGTCCGGCGACGGCGGTGACAACTGGCGGCAGGTCTCCGCGCATTTGCCACCGGTGTATTGCGTGCGTTTCGGGTAACGAACGATTCGCACGCGTCGCAGCGCAATGGAAGCGCCGGACCGTTGCGTCACACATGCGGCGTGATCCGCGCCACCGCCCCACGCGTGCGCGCGATTTCCGCTTCGAGCCAGTCGAGAAACCGCCTGACCTGCGGCTCGCGTTCCCGCCCGGGCCGGCACAGCGCGACGAAGCGCGCGCCGGCGAGCCGCACCGACGGCTCGATCGGCATCAGCGCGCCGCGCTCGACGTGCTCGGCGACCAGCACGGAGCTGAGCAGCCCGACGCCCTGGCCGTGCAACACGGCCTGCAACGCGTAGTGCTCGTCGTCGTAATGCCGGAACACCGCGCGCTCGAGCCACGCTTCCCGGCCCGCCGCACGACACCACGACGCCCAATCGATCGACATCGGCAACGGCGTATCCCACACCGTCTCGATCAAATCGAGGCGCTCGTCCGAACGATGCGCATCGAACCCGGTGGCCGCATACGCGCCGAAATACTCGTCGATCAATGCGATCTCGTGCAGCGTCGGGAACGTGCGCGACGTCGCGCGAATCGCGAGATCGATTCGCGCGTCGCGGTCGAGATCGGCGAGCGTGTTGACGGTTTCGACCTTGATGTTCAATTGCGGATCGACCTGCCGAAACCGGCCGAGACGCGGAATCAGCCACATCGCGGCGAATGCGGGCGTGGTGGTCAGCACGAGCGTGCGCTCGTTGGCCGCTTCGGGCCGCACCGCGTCGAGCCCGCGACTCAGCGCGAGCAACGCGTCGTGGCTCGCGCGAAACAGCCGTTCGCCCTCCTCCGTGAGCCGCACGCCGCTCGCGCCGCGTTCGAACAGCAGCACGCCGATCCGGCTTTCGAGCGACTTGATCTGATGCGATACGGCCGCCGGCGTCACGGACAACTCGTCCGCCGCGGCCTTGAACGAGCCGAGCCGTGCCGACGACTCGAATACACGCAATGCGGTCAGGGGAATTTTCGAGAACACGGGGCCTCGCGGGCCGGGTCCGGCCGGGTTGAATTCGATTCAATCCGGGTGAGATTAGGTGAATTGAAGCGCTCGCGCAACGCACGTAGCCTTGCGAGACATCGCGGCGCCGTGCCGCGCAAGCGACCGTCGAGTCACCGTCGAACCGGAGAAACAACGTGCAAGGCCTATCGCGCAGGATCACGCAGGCGGTGCTCTACGAAGCGATCGCGATCTCCTGCATCTCGCCCGCGATCGCGGCGATCTTCAAGCAAAGCCTCATCTATTCGGGCGCGTTGTCGGCGACGATGTCCGCGATCGCGCTGCTGTGGAACATGATCTTCAACGCGCTGTTCGAGCGCTGGGAAGCGTCGCGCCGTCGGCCCAGGCGCACGCTCGCGCGGCGGATCCTGCACGCGACCGCATTCGAGGGCGGGCTGATCTTCATCCTCGTGCCGGTGGTGTCGTGGTGGCTCGACATCTCGTGGTTCGACGCGTTCGTCGTCGACATCGGGCTGTTCGCGTTCTTCTTCTGCTACGCGTTCGTGTTCCAGTGGGCGTTCGATCGCGTGTTCGACGTACCGGCGGCGACGAAGGAATCGTGACGCTGGTTCACTGCGCGGCGATTCGCCAATCCACTCGCGGCCCGAAAACGACGCGGCCCGCCCGCACGATGCGGGAGGGCCGCGTTTCTTCACGCCGGCGCGCCACCTTCGGACGGCGCGCCATTCGTCCGGTCGCTCAATGCACGCCGAGATACGCCTTCACCGCCGGCAGGCCCGGCTTGCCGTCGATCGTCGTCACGCCCGCGAGCCACTTGTCGAGCGCCTGCGGGTTCGCCTTCAGGTACTCGGCCGCGGCCTTGTTCGGGTCTTCCTTGTTCATGATCGGCACCATCACGTGGTTCTCGATCGTCGTCGTGAACTGAAGGTTCGACACGAACTTCGCGACGTTCGGGCAGCGCTGCGCGTAGTCGGGCGGCGTCGCGGTCAGCACCTTCGCTTCGCCGTAGTTCGGGCCGAACACGTCGTCGCCGCCGCTCAGGTAGTCGATCTTCATCTGCACGTTCATCGGATGCGGTTCCCAGCCGAGGAACACGATCCACTGCTTGTCGCGGATCGCGCGATTCACCTCGACCAGCATCCCGGCCTCGCTCGACTCGACCATCTTGAACTTGCCGAGGCCGAACTGATTGCCGTCGATCATCTTCTTGATCAGCAGGTTGCCGTCGTTGCCCGGTTCGATCCCGTAGATCTTGCCGTTGAGCTTGTCCGCGAACTTCTGGATGTCGGCGAACGACTTCAGGCCGCCCTGGTACACGTAGTCGGGCACCGCGAGCGTGTATTTCGCGCCGGTCAGGTTGGGCGTGGCGAGCACCTTGATCGTGCCGGCCTTCGTGAACGGCTGGATGATCGGATCCATCGTCGGCGACCAGTAGCCGAGGAACACGTCGATCTGCTTGCTCTTGATGCCCGCGAACGTGATCGGCACCGACGCGATCGTCTTGGTCGGCGTGTAGCCGAGACCCTGCAGCATCGTCGATGCGAGGCCCGTGGTGGCCGCGATGTCGGACCAGCCGACGTCCGCGAAGCGCACGTTCTTGCACACGGGCGGGTCGGCCGCGTAAACCGCCGACATCGGTGATGCAATCCCGATCCCGCATGCCGCTGCGATCAATAGGCGCTTCATCTGTCTTCTCCTCAAAGTGACGTCGTTTTTCATGGGTGCGGGATCGAGTGTTGAAACCGCGCGCCGAGATCCCGGCGGCGTCGCGGACCGAATGGCTCGCTCGGGTCGTGTCAGCGCCCCGGCAACCGTCGCTCGTAGCTCGGCGCGTGACCGAACTGCGCGCGATACGCCTTGCTGAAATGGCACGGCGAATGGAATCCGCACGTCGTCGTCACGCGCGCGATCGATGCGTCGGTCGTGCGCAGCAGGTCGCGCGCGCGTTTCAGACGCAGCGTCAGGTAATAGTGAGTGGGCGACACGTTCAGATAAACCTTGAACATCCGCTGCAGGTGCCGCTGCGAAAGTCGCACGAGCCGCGCGAGTTCCTCGAGCGACAGCGGCTCCTCGATGTTCGCCTCCATCAGCCGCACGACCTCGATCAGCTCCGCGCGCGAGAAACCGACGCGCGCATCGACGGGAATCGGCTGCGTGTCGGTCGAGCTGCGGATGCGCTCCAGGATGAACTGCTCGGACACCTGCGCGGCGAGCTGCTGGCCGAAACGCATGCCGACGAGGTTCAGCATCAGGTCGAGCGGCGCGGTGCCGCCGGTGCACGTGAGCCGGTCGCGATCGACGACGAACAGCTCGTCGGCGAACCCGACCTGCGGAAACTCCGCATGCAGCGCGGACAGGTTCTCCCAGTGCACGGTGCAGCGATAGCCGTCGAGCAGACCGCCCGACATCAGCGCATACGCACCGGTGCAGATGCCACCCAGCGGCAGCCCGCGTTCGGCGAGCGCCGCGAGCGTGTCGCGCGCGCCGTCGTCGACCACGTTGCGGATGTGGATCCCGCCGCACACGATCATCACGTCCGGCAGGTTCGTGTAGTCGAGCGCCTGGGTCGGACGCACCGCGATGCCGTTGCTGGCATGCACGGGCGCACCGTCGAGCGAATAGATCGACCACTTGTAGTGATCGGATCGCCCGACATAGTTCGCCATCCGAAGCACTTCGACCGCGCTCGAGAACGCGATCATCGAGAAGTTCGGCAGCGTCAGGAAGCCGAAATGGGCAAGGGACGAAACCGGTGAAACGCAAGCGGCGGGCACGGCGGCAGCGGCGGCGGACGTCACATCGGGCTCCTGGCGAATTGAGCAGGTTGCACGCAGCCAGCCCCGTGGCAAACGCCACGGAAGCCGGTATCGAATCGGGGGAGGCGGCCGGAAGGCGAACCGGCCGCCGGTTGCTTACGCTTGCGCGGGCGTTGCCTTCGCGCGGAACAGTTGTTTCAGGCCCGAGAACAGCGGTGCTTTCACGGTGCCCGGCGCGCGGCCGAAGCTCTCGGTGATGCGGTCGAGAATGATCGCGAGCAGCACGACCGACAGACCGCTTTCGAAGCCGAGGCCGATGTCGAGGCGCTGGATACTTGCGAGCACGTCGTTGCCGAGGCCGCCCGCGCCGACCATCGACGCGATGATCACCATCGACAGCGCCATCATGATCGTCTGGTTCACGCCCTGCATGATCGACGGCAGCGCGTTCGGGAACTGGACCTTGTACAGCAGCTGCCACGGCGTGCAACCGAATGCCTGGCCGGCTTCGACGATCTCGCGGTTCACGTGACGGATGCCGAGGCTCGTCAGGCGCACGGCCGGCGGCATCGCGAAGATCACCGTCGACAGGATCCCCGGCACGCGGCCGAGACCGAACAGCATCGCGGCCGGAATCAGGTACACGAACGCCGGCATCGTCTGCATCAGGTCCAGGATCGGACGCACGATCGCGGCGACCCACTTGCTCTTCGCCGCCCAGATGCCGAGCGGAATGCCGAGCACGAGGCTGACGATCGTCGACGACAGCGTGAGGCCGAGCGTGATGACCGTCTGGTCCCAGAAGCCCGTCGCGAAGATCAGCAGAAGCGACGCAGTGGTGAACAGTGCGAAGCGCCAGCCCACGCGCCACAGACCGACACCGATGAAGATCGCCATCATCAGCCACATCGGGATCGCCTGCAGGCTGTGCTCGACGAATGCGGCGAGGCCCTCGATCGCGCGGCCGATCGTATCGAACGTCGCCGCGTCATGGTCGAGCAGGTAGTGAACGGACTGGTCGACCCAGCTACCGAGCGGAATCATTTCAGACATGGGAGCCTCGCGAACGCGTGATGGCCTTCAGGATAAGTGCGCGGTCGACCGAGCCGCAGTAGCAGCCGTCGTCGTCGACGACGGGCAGCGCATTCGGGCTCGCGACGACGCGTGCGACGACATGTTCGAGCGACGCATCGCGCCGGATGCTTTCGATCGGCCGCACGGACGGCGTGTCCTGACCGATCGCGTCGCGCGTGACGAAGCCGCGGATCTTGCGGGCGGCGTCGAGCACGAACGCGTATTCGGCACTGCCGTTCAGCGTCGCCGCGACGTTCGCGGCATCGCACTTCGACATGGTCGGCACGGCGCCCGTCTGCATCAGGTCGCCCGCCGTCAGATAGCGGCTCGTGTCGATGCCGTCGAAGAACGCGCGCACGTAGTCGTCGGCCGGATTCGCGATGATGTCCTGCGGCGTGCCGACCTGCACGAGGCGGCCGCCTTCCATGATCGCGATGCGGTTGCCGATGCGCAGCGCCTCTTCCAGATCGTGCGACACGAACATGATCGTGCGGCGCTGTTCCTTCTGCAGTTGCAGCAGCACGTCCTGCATTTCGCGGCGCTTGAGCGGGTCGAGTGCGGAGAACGCCTCGTCCATGATCATCAGCGACGGGTTCACGGCCAGCGCGCGGGCCAGGCCGACGCGCTGCTGCATGCCGCCCGACAGCTCGGACGGCAGCTTGTGCGAGAACGGTGCGAGGCCGACCTGCTCGAGCACCTCCATCGCACGGCGTTCGCGTTCCTTCTTGCCGACGCCTGCGACCTCGAGGCCGAACGCGGCATTCGATACCACGCTGCGATGCGGCATCAGCGCGAACGACTGAAACACCATGCTCATGTCCTTGCGGCGCAGCGCGGTCAGCGCGGAGCGGCGTGCCGACGCGACGTCGAGCCCGTCGATCAGCACCTTGCCGGCGCTCGGATCGACCAGCCGGTTCACGAGGCGGATCAGCGTGGATTTGCCGGAGCCGGACAGGCCCATCAGCACGAATATTTCGCCTTCCTGCACGTCGAACGATACGTTGTGCACACCGACGACCTGACCGGTACGCTTGAGCACATCGTCTTTCGTCGCGCCGGCAGCGAGCATGTCGAGCGCCTGCTGCGGGTTGCTTCCAAATACCTTGCACAGACCTTCGACCACGACCTTGGGGGCATCCATCGAAACCTTCTCCTCGTGTAGCGGGGACTCACGCGTGTCTAGCGTGCCTACATAGTTGCCAGAAAAAACCCCGACCTGCCGACGAATTACGACAAACGCTTGCGCAAATACGACACACCCGGCGGCCCCGCCACGCGGGGCACAGCGCCCGGCGGCACTCGATTGCGGCAACGCAATACGCGCTCAGCCAATAATGGCGGGCATCCCGGGCGCGGCTTGTGCGCAGCAGCGCGACGCGCGAACGGTGCCGTTTTGCGCCAACCCGCGGAAGCCGCGCGTCGCTTTGCGACAATTCCACGTCCGATCGGACGGCGTCGCTTGTCCCCTTCTTGAGAAAGGAATGGTCGTACGAAAGCCTGCATCGCGAACGTGCGACAGGCACGTTTCGCCGCCCGCCCGCAACCCAGAAAATCCCCCATGGCCATTGTGATACATTGCCGGCAATCACGCTGATCGCGACGTCGCCGCGCGCCTTGGGCGTGGCGACGCGCCGACGGCGTGCGCATGCCGGTTCGCCTGCCGGCCATACTGAAACAGCCTCGATCGGGCCGTGCGCCGATCGAAGGACGATAACGAAATGAGAGAGGGAGCAAGGCGATGAATTGGGCTTTTGCCGCAATCGGTTTCATCGTGGGCGGTATCGCCGCATTGTTCGGGGATTTCTCCGCCGCCAACGGCACGCTGCTCGGCGCGGCGGTCGGGTTCTGCATCGGTCACGCGCTGCAGCAACGCAAGCGCAAGAGCGGCGACGCGATACCCGACGCGTTCGCGATTTACGCCAATCCCGCGACACCGCAGCCCCCTCCCGCGCTGCTCGCCGATCGCGTCGCGCGTCTCGAAGCGACGGTCGACGCGCTCACGCGCGAGCTTGACGTATTGCGTGGTCAGCTCGCGGGCGCGAAGGCCGGTGCCGCCACGGCCGGCAGCGCCGCGCAAATGCCATCGGCGACGCCCGCCTCGGTCACGCCTGCACCCGCCGCAATGCCGCCGCGGCCGTCCGTGCAGCCGTCCGTGCAGCCGGCCGTCGCGCGCGCCGACGCGCCGCCGTCGACGTCCATCCCGCCCCCCGCACCGGCAGTCGCCACGCGGACGAGCGAAGCGACCGCCGCTGCCGGCGCGCCGACGAATCCGCCCGCGACGACTTCACCATCCACCCCGCCCGCCCCGCCCAAACCCCGCGAACCTAGCATCGCCGAACGCGCGTTCCGCGCCGCACGCGACTGGTTGCTCGGCGGTAATACGGTCGTGCGCGTGGGCATCATCGTGCTGTTCTTCGGCGTCGCGTTCCTGCTCAAGTACGCGGCCGACAACAACCTGCTGCCGATCGAATTCCGCCTCGCCGGCACGGCACTCGCCGCGGCCGCGCTGCTCGCGATCGGCTGGCGCGTGCGTGCGCGCCGCGCGGCATACGGCCTCGTGCTGCAGGGCGGCGGCATCGGCATCCTGTACCTGACGATCTTCGCCGCGACCAAGCTCTACGCGCTGCTGCCGGTCGGCGCCGCGTTCCCGCTGATGGTCGCGGTGTGCGCGCTGAGCGCGTTCCTCGCGGTGAAGCAGAACGCGCTGCCGCTTGCATTCATGGGCAGCGCGGGCGGCTTTCTCGCGCCGGTGCTGCTGTCGACCGGCCACGGCAGCCATGTCGCGCTGTTCAGCTACTACGCATTGCTGAATGCGGGCATCTTCGCGATCGCATGGTTCAAGGCGTGGCGTCCGCTGAACCTGCTCGGCTTCGTGTTCACGTTCACGATCGGCTCCGCGTGGGGCGTGACGGCATACCGCCCCGCGCTGTTTGCGACCACCGAGCCGTTCCTGATCCTGTTCTTCCTGATGTACGTCGGCATCGCGCTGCTGTACGCGGTGAAACGCGAACTGGCGCTGCGCCACTACGTGGACGGCACGCTCGTGTTCGGCACCCCGATCGTCGCGACGGCGCTGCAGGCATCGCTCGTGAAGGGCATGCCGTTCGGGCTCGCGTGGAGCGCGGTCGCGCTGTCGGCGTTCTACGTCGCGGTCGCCGCATGGCTCGCGCGGCGCCGCGATCGTCTCGCGCTGCTGTTCGAGGCGATGCTCGCGCTGGCGGTGATCTTCGCGACGCTCGCGGTGCCGCTCGCATTTTCGGGCCCGACGACGAGTGCCGCGTGGGCGATCGAAGGCGCGGCGATCGTGTGGGTCGGCGTGCGCGAGAAGCGCCTTGCGCCGTTCGGCTTCGGCCTGCTGATGCAGATCGCCGCGGCCGCCGCATTCTTCACGAGCCTGCTCGGGCCGACCGACACGAACGCGCTTCCGGTGCTCAACAGCCCGTACATCGCAATGCTGCTGATCGCGCTCGCAGGGCTGTTCACGGGCTGGTGGCTGCACGGGCGCGACGAAGCGCGCGCGTGGCACGCATGGATGCCGGACGTCGGCGCGGCGGCCGCGGCCTGGGGGCTGCTGTGGTGGCTGAGCAGCGGGCTGCACGAGATCCTCGTCTATGCGAGCCGCCACGTCGATCTGCATGCGGACCGCTTCGTCGTCGACGCGACCGCGCTGTTCGCAGCCGGCACCGCATGGCTTGCACACGTCGCGCGCCGCAAGCTCGCCTGGCCGATCGCCGAATGGCCCGCACTCGCGCTGACGCCGGTGCTCGCGCTGCTCGCATTGCGCGCGTTCGATGCGCATGAGGCGCCGCTGTCGGGCATGGGCGCGTTCGCGTGGCCGATCGCCATCATCGCGTGCTATGCGCTGCTGCTGCGTCAGTCGCGCGGCACAGCGGCGGCTGGTCCGGCCGCGGGCGCGACGGGCACGTCGAGGACGTCGGCCGTGGCGGTCACCCTCACGCCGGTGATCGCGCCGCTGCACACGCTGATGTTCTGGACGTTGTGCGGGCTGTTCTCGCTCGAAGGCTTCTGGCGCCTGCGCGCGTTCGTGCCCGAAGGCGCGTGGAGCTGGAGCGCGTGGGCCTACGGCTTCGGCGCGCTGCTTCTGCTGGTTTCGGGCCCCGGCTCCCGCCTGCGCTGGCCCGTCGCCGCGTTCCCGCGCGCGTATCAGGTGTGGGGCGCCGCGCCGCTCGCCGCGCTGCTGTGGCTGTGGAGCATCGCCAGCGTGACGAGCGACGGCGATGCGTCGCCGCTGTTCTGGCTGCCGCTGCTCAATCCGCTCGACGTCGCGCAACTGCTGATCTTCGTCGCGTTCGCCACCTGGCTGCGCCGCCTGAAGACGCTCGGTGTCGGCTGGCATCCACTCGCGGCCGACCTGGCGGCGCTCGCGACCGTGTTCCTGTGGTTCAACGCGCTGCTGCTGCGCACGCTGCATCACCGTTTCCACCTTGCCTACGACATCGACGCCGTGCTGTCGTCGTTCGGCATCCAGCAGGTGTTCATGGTCGGCTGGAGCCTGTTCGCGTTCGCCGGCATGTGGCTGACGCGCCGCGACAGCATCGCACGCGTGTGCGCGCTCGCGTCCTTGCCGCTGATCGTCGTGATGTGGGTCTGGACCTTCTACGCGAACTTCACGCAGGACGGCGGCAGCTGGGCGCGTGTCCCGCTGCTCAATCCGCTCGACCTCGTGCTCGTGGTGGTCTATGCGCTCGCGGCGTCGTGGTTCGTGCGCGCGCGCAAGCTCGGCTGGTCGTTCGGCAACTACCGCGTCGAGCTGCTCGGCGCGGCCGGCGCGACGGCCTTCCTGTGGCTGAACGCGATCCTGCTGCGCACGCTGCATCACTGGACCGGCGTGCCGTACGCATTCGATGCGATGGCGGAATCGACGCTCGTGCAGGCGTCGGTTTCCGTGTACTGGACGCTCTGCGCGCTCGCGACGATGATCTGGGCCACGCGCCGCGGGTTGCGTCCGCTGTGGTTCGTCGGTGCCGCGCTGCTCGCGCTCACGGTGATCAAGCTGTTCCTGTTCGACTTGTCGCACGTCACCGGCATCGAACGCATCGTGTCGTTCATCGGCATCGGCATCCTGCTGCTGTTGATCGGCTATTTCTCGCCGCTGCCGCCGAAGGCCGCGGCCCAACGGGACGATCGCCAACCATGAAACGACTCGCAGCCCTGCTCGGCCTGAGCCTGCTGACGTCGTTCGCGGCGGCCGACGGCACGCCCGGCGCCGAACGCGTCGCCCAGCGCTTCTCGCTCGATCTCGACGGCAGCGCCGCGTATTACCAGCTCACCGTGCCGCAGGCCGTCTATGCGGCCAGCCGGCGCGACGATCTCGGCGACGTGCGCATCTTCAACGGCACCGGCGAGCCCGTGCCTTACTCGCTCGATGCGCCCGCGGCGGCGGCCGTGCCGCCGTCACGCACGCCGGTGCACTGGTTCCCGTTGCCGCCGGCGCGCGCCGACGACGGGCCTGCGCCGCTCGGCGTGTCGGTTGCGCCGGACGGCTCGCTGCGCGCGGCCGTCACCGCGCCGGCGCGCGCGCAGCATGCGGCCGATCTCGTCGACCTGTCGCATGCGGACGGCGAGGTCGACGCACTGCTCGTGCACGTGAGCGACGACAGCTACGAGGGGCGTGTCGCGGTCGCGGCGAGCGACGATCTGCGCAGTTGGCGCTCGCTTGGCAGCACGCAACTGCTGAAGGTGGGGCGCGACGGCGACATGTTGATGCAGGAACGCATCGCGCTCGAAGGCACGGGGCCGCGCTACCTGCGGCTCGACTGGCTCGACGGCGCACCCTCGATCGGGTCGATCGAGATCGAAACGCAACCGCACGATGCACGCACGGCGGACAGCGCGGCCGTGCCACGCCAATGGCGCGAAGCCGTGCACGTGCGCGCCGGCAGCGCGCCCGGCGAGTATCTGTTCGACACCGACGGCGCCTATCCGGTCGACCGCGTGCGCATCGACCTTCCACAACCGAATACGGTTGCGCGCGCAACGCTACAGAGTCGCCCCGGCGCGCAGACGCCGTGGCGCGACGTTGCCGACGTGGTGCTGTTCCGGCTGCAGGGCAACGGTGGCGAACAGCGCAACCCGCCGCTGACGTTCGCGTCGAATCCGGATCGCGCATGGCGAATCGTCGTCGATATGCGCAACGGCGGTCTCGGCGGTGGCCAGCCTGCCGTCGCGGTCGGCTGGCATCCGGCCGCCCTGACCTTCGTCGCGCGCGGCACGCCGCCGTTCACGCTCGGCGTCGGCAATGCGTCGCTGTCGTCGTCGGCCGTGGGCCGCGAAGCACTGCTCGTCGGGATGGCGCCGGAAGTGCGGCCCGCGCGCGTCGGCGCGGCACTGCCGGTTTCGGCGGCCCCGTCGGAGCCGGCCGCCGACAAGGATGCGATACGCCGTTACGTGCTGTGGGTGGCGTTGGTCGTTGCGGTCGGCGTGCTCGGCACGATTGCATGGCGCCTCGCGCGCGGCAGCGACACGCACACACGCGACGATTGAGGCAGGCCACGCCGGCACGATGAATCAGGCCGCAGCCGCGCGCCGCGAGGCATCGCAAGAAACATGTCGTGAACATCACACGAGATCGAAGCGGGACGATGGCGCGACGGCGTGCATGCCAATGGGTTCGACGCCTTCGCATCAGCGACCGGATTCACCGATCGTTGCGCCCGCAAGCAGTCCGTGACGCACGCATCGGCGTCGACGCAGGTCGGCACGCGCGAAACCTTGTCCGCGATGCACGAAGCCGGCGCGAGCGCGGCCGGCTCCTCGTTGACACGCCCCGTGACGCGCTCCAGACTCGCTGATCCTCCACAGCACCGCGAGCGCCCATGGTTACCTGCTTCCTTCGCTACGTCATCGATCCGTACAAACTCGAGCAGTTCGAAACCTACGGCAAGATGTGGATTCCGCTCGTCGAGCAATTCGGCGGCACGCACCACGGCTACTTCCTGCCTTCCGAAGGCGCCAGCAACATCGCTCTCGCGATGTTCTCGTTCCCGAGCCTCGCCGAATACGAGCGCTACCGCGAACGCTCGAAAACCGATCCCGCTTGCCAGGCCGCGTTCCGGTATGCAGAGGAAACGCGCTGCATCGTCAGCTACGAGCGCAGCTTTTTCCGGCCGGTGTTCGCGTAACGCCGCATCACGCCCGCGCGTCGCCCCGCTTTCCGGCGCCGGACGAAAAAAAGCCCCGCCTGCATCCGCGCGGCGGGGCCAACCCATGTCAGTAGAGACATTTTGGAGGAGACGGGCCCATCTTATCGAGCGCGGCACACCGTCCCAACCAAGCATTTCTGCTATCGATCTGCGTCGCCGCGCGCACGCGCGACCCGTGTGCATGGCATATCGATAGAACGAAAAGTCGTTTTCAGAGTGGCGGCGGGGTCGTTACCATCTGGTTTTAAGCCTGTGCTTAGCCGGGCAAGCCATCCCCAAGGAGCGCCCCTTGACTGCATTCGATCAACACCGCCGCCCGTTCGTGGTCGGCATCGGCGGGACCACCCGAGCCGCGTCGTCGACCGAACGCGCGCTGTCGTTCGCGCTGCGCGGCGCGCAGGCCGCCGGCGCACGCACGCGACTGTTCGACGGCCCGTTCCTGCATACGCTGCCGCACTACGCCCCCGAACACAAGACGCTGACCGATGCGCAGCGAGAGCTGATCGACACCGTGCGCGAAGCCGACGCGATCATCATCGCCACGCCTGGCTATCACGGCGGCGTGTCCGGCCTCGTGAAGAACGCGCTCGACACGCTCGAGGAACTGCGCGCCGACGCGCGCCCGTACCTCGACGGCCGCGCGGTCGGCCTGATCGTCACGGCCTACGGCTGGCAGGCCGCCGGCACCGTGCTGACGTCGCTGCGGTCGATCGTCCACGCGCTGCGCGGCTGGCCGACCCCGTTCGGCGCCACCGTGAACACGCTCGAAACGCGCTTCGACAGCGCCGACAGCTGCTCGGATCCGAAGGTCGTCGCACAGCTCGAGACCGTCGGCTCGCAGGCAGCCGAATTCGCGCTCGCGTTCGCGTCGCATCGCGCGGCCACGCATGCCGCATCGGTCGACGCGCTCGCGCCCGTGCTGAAGATCGCCAACCAGTAACCCCAGCCTCCCCGCCGCCCGCGCCCGGCCGACGACGTTCGCCGCGCGCGGGCGCGCGTGTCCGACGGCGCGGTGCGCATCGCGCCGTCGCCGCCTTCTTCATGCCGTCTCCCCGCGCCGATAACGATCCCGCCCGCCACGTGATTTGCATTGGCCGAAAGATTGGTTCACGCGTGCCGCGGGTTTTCGTACGCTGAAAGCCCGAACCTTCCATGCGCACGCCATGAACCGCACGATCCGCTACAAGGGCTACGAAGTCGCCCCCGCCGCCGCCCGGCTGCCGAACGGGCTGTTCGCCGCGAACCTGACGATCGAGAAGGCAAGCGGCGGTCCGTCGCCGCGCGCCGTGTCGTTCGACGCGATCGATTTCTTCTTCGAAGAGGAGCACGCGCTCGCGTACGCGTCCCGCTGGGGACGCCTCTGGATCGACACGCAGGCCTGAGCGCAGCGCACGGCAGCGCGGGCCGGCTCGAAAATACGCGATTACGAAAGCTATGCAAAAATCTTTCGACTCGTAATCGCATAACAACAGCCATGTCCGACACGCTGCAGGAAGACCACGCAGCGGCAGATCACGCCATGCGCAACTGGACCTTCGAGCTTCAGGGTCCGGTCAGGATCGGTTCCGATGCGCACAGGCAGATGTTCTGCCGCATGCTGCTCGATACGCACAACCCGTACAAACCGGCCGTCATCGACTGGCCGCCGCTCAAGCCCGACGAACTCAAGCGGCTCACGTCGCTGCCGATCTGGGACATCGCCGTGCAGACCGAAGGCCGCGCGTCGATCCGCGTCGCCACCTTCGCGGCGACCGTCGGCGATCCGCTGTTGCGCCGGGCGCTCGAGATGGACGGCGCCGAGGAGGCCCGGCACAAGGTCGTGCTGTCGAAGCTGGTGCAGGCATACGGCATCGCGCTCGCCCCCGAACCGCCCTATCCGGCGCCGAACGACCCCGAGTGGTCGTGGATGATGACCGGCTTCAGCGAGTGCATCGACAGCTTCTTCGCGTTCGGCCTGTTCCGCTCGGCGCAGCGCTCCGGCTATTTCCCGCCCGAACTCGTCGACACCTTCGAACCCGTGATCCAGGAGGAAGGCCGACACATCCTGTTCTTCGTGAACTGGTATGCGTGGTACTGGCGGAGTTTGCCGTGGTGGCGCCGGCCATGGTTCTTCGCACGGGTCGCGGCCGTGTGGGCGTTCTTGATCCGGGACCGCATCAGTATCGCGCGCGGGATCGATGCGGACGGCGCCGCGCACGACGCGAACTTTCCGGCGACGAGCACCGCGGACATCGGCGATGCGCTCAACCCGCGCGAACTGATCGAACTGTGCCTCAGCGAGAACGACCGCCGGATGGCCGGGTACGACAAACGGCTGCTGCGCCCGATGTTCGTGCCGCGCATGGCGCGCCTCGCGCTGCGATTCCTGAAGAAATAAGGCCGCGACCGCAGGTTGCAGGCGGCGCCTCGTCCGGGACGATGTACTGCGTCGCCCGGACACCGGGCGGCACAACCTCGACGTGCGGCCACGACCGTGATCCGCACGGCGACACCCCCTTTCGGACGAAAACGAGCAACCCTCCAGCTCGCGTCTCTCGATTCGCGCGCGGCGTCATGCCAGCCAACGCGCACTCATCTGCCCGAAAGCGCTCGTCCGACGCGCTTGCGCGTCGTTTTTCCTCCCGCCGAATGCCCATCCTGGCCAGCAGGGTCGAGTGACCGTGGCTCAAATCTGACGTTTCCTGCTCGCTGCTCCCGGCGTCCGCACGTGGGCGTCTCGGACCGTCGTCGTGGACGATCCGGCTCGTCGTCCAATTCGCCTCCGAACCCATCACATGAAATTCGTCAATAGAGCAGATTCCAAACAGGAATCCCAATAGTCGGGTCAATGCGCCTGTAGCACTTTTTTACAACTTTGTGACACGGACCGCCGGGGAAGGCCCGCCCCACGGGCGCGCACGGCCGGCGAAATGCGCAAACCAGCATAGCCGAACAATCCTTTTTTCATGTTTTTTGATTTTCAGGAAAACCCGGCAAATGCAATTGAAAATCCGCTTTAAATTTCAAATTAACAAATTAACAAGGTCGTTCGATTGATCCGAGCTAGCCTCACATCAAACATTACAATCGCGAAAGGCTAACGTTTGCCGCAAACGTTTGCTTTTTCATTTGTCTTACTTTCATGCCGTCCAATGTGCGGCACGGCACACAGCAAACACTCATGTGATTGATTTTTATAGATTTTTTTAGAACCCATCGCACCCAGCAACACCCTTCACCCTACGCTCCACTTATTTTCAATTTTCTTACACTCGAATACATCAACACGCGATGTATTAACCATCTTTTAACTTTAGGAACGCTCCATTTTTCACTGTTTGTCAATCTCAAAATAGCGCCTCAAATAAACTCCGCCCATCAATTTTGAGATTCGCGCGAACGCACGGCAAATTCATCTAACGAAAGAGACCGGTGTGTGGCGTGCTTATTTGGAGGTAGTAGGACATGAACCGCACATACCGCTCGATCTGGAACGAAGCCCTCGGCGCCTGGGTCGCTGCATCCGAACATGATTCGGCACGGGGCAAGCCGAACAAATCCGCTGTCGTGGTCGCCGTCGCCGCCGTGCTCGCACTGGGCCTCCCCGCGCTCGCGGAGGCCAACACGATCAACACGCAGCAGACCTGTTTCACGGGAAGCAACGGCGCGGTCGGCCGCGTGAACCCGGGTGGCACGGCAAATCAGGCAGGGGACGGTTCGGGCACCTATTCGGTCGTCGCAGGCTGTAACTCCAACGGCAACCTTTTCACCGGCGTCACGGTATACGGCTCGTTTGCGCAAGCGACTGGCAACGGCGCCGTCGCGACCGGCATGCAATCCTCCGCAGCCCTGTGGGGTGTGGCGACAGGTCTCGAAACGACCGCCAGCGGCACCGGCTCCACCGCGCTCGGCTTCGGCTCGACCGCAACCGCGCTGAACTCGGTCGCAATCGGCGGCGCGGGCGGCAACGGCACGACGCCGCTGTCGCAGGCAAACTCGACCATCGCATCCGGTGCGGGTTCGATCGCGATCGGCAGCAACGCAACCAAGGGCGCGCAAACGGCCGCCTCGGACAGCATCGCGATCGGCGGGCAATCGTCCGTCGGATCGGCTGCCACGTCGGGTATCGCCGTCGGTCGTGGCTCGACAGTCAACGGCGCCTTCGGTACCGCGATCGGTGATGGCGCCGTCTCCAGCGCCACCAACGCCCAGGCTTTCGGCACCAACGCCAACGCCAGCGTGGCGGGTTCGGTCGCGCTCGGTTCCAATGCCGTCACGAACGGCACCGCGAACACGGCGACCGGCGGCACGGGTTCCGTCAGCAGCACGACGATCGGCAGCCAGACGTTCGGCACCTACGCCGGCGCGAGTTCCGCCGCCGGCGTGGTCAGCGTCGGCGCGGCCGGGGCGGAGCGGCGCATTCAGAACGTCGCCGCAGGCCTGGTCAGCGCGACCAGCACGGACGCGATCAACGGCAGCCAGCTTTATGCGGTCGCCAGTACGACGACGTCGAGCATTGCCAGCCTGTCCACGTCGACTTCGACGGGGATCAGCTCGCTGTCGACCGGCCTGAGCTCGACCAATAGTTCGGTGGCTTCGCTGTCGACCTCCACGTCGACGGGTCTGTCGTCGGCGAACAGCTCGATCAGCTCGCTGTCCACGTCGGCTTCGACGGGCATCAACTCGTTGTCCACGGGCCTCAGCTCGACCAACAGCTCGGTGGCTTCGCTGTCGACCTCCACGTCGACCGGCCTCTCGTCGGCAAACAGCTCGATCTCGTCGCTGTCCACTTCGACCTCGACGGGCATCAACTCGCTGTCCACGGGTCTCAGCTCGACCAATAGTTCGGTGGCTTCGCTGTCCACCTCGACATCGACCGGCATCAACTCGCTGTCCACGGGCCTCAGCGCGACCAATAGCTCGGTCGCGTCGCTCTCGACTTCGACGTCGACGGGTCTGTCGTCGGCGAACAGCTCGATCAGCTCGCTGTCCACCTCGACTTCGACGGGCATCAACTCGCTGTCCACGGGCCTCAGCTCGACCAACAGCTCGGTGGCTTCGCTGTCGTCGTCCACGTCGACCGGTCTGTCGTCGGCTAATAGCTCGATCAGCTCGTTGTCCACGTCGACCTCGACCGGTATCAACTCGTTGTCCACCGGCCTCAGCTCGACCAACAGCTCGGTGACCTCGCTGTCGTCGTCCACGTCGACCGGCCTCTCGTCGGCTAATAGCTCGATCTCGTCGCTGTCCACCTCGACCTCGACGGGGATCAACTCGCTGTCCACGGGCCTGAGCTCGACCAACAGCTCGGTGACTTCACTGTCGACCTCCACGTCGACCGGCCTGTCGTCGGCAACCAGCTCGATCAGCTCGCTGTCCACCTCGACCTCGACCGGCATCAACTCGCTGTCGACCGGACTCAGCTCGACCAATAGCTCGGTGACCTCGCTGTCGTCGTCCACGTCGACCGGCCTCTCGTCGGCGAACAGCTCGATCAGCTCGCTGTCCACGTCGGCCTCGACCGGTATCAACTCGTTGTCCACGGGCCTGAGCTCGACCAACAGCTCTGTGGCGTCGCTCTCGACCTCCACGTCGACGGGTCTCTCGTCGGCAACCAGCTCGATCAGCTCCCTGTCCACGTCGGCCTCGACCGGTATCAACTCGTTGTCCACCGGCCTCAGCACGGTCACGACCAAGACCGACAATCTCGGCAACAGCACCGCCGCAGCCCTCGGCGGCGGCGCGAGCTACAACCCGGCAACCGGCACGGTTTCCGCTCCGTCGTACACGACGTACAACGCGAACGGCACGACGTCGACCGCCAACAGCGTCGGCTCGGCGATCAACAGCATCAACAGCCAGGGCATCAAGTACTTCCACGCAAACTCGACGGCAGCCGACAGCCAGGCGCTCGGCACCGACTCGGTCGCAATCGGCCCGAATGCCATCGCCAACAACGCCGGCGACGTCGCACTCGGCAGCGGCTCCGTCACCCAAGCGCCCAACCCGACGCCGACGGGTACCGTCGGCGGCGTGACCACCACGTTCGCGGGCGGCAATCCGAGCAGCGTGGTAAGCGTCGGCAATGCGAGCACGGGCACCACGCGTCAAATCACCAATGTCGCGGCAGGCCAAATCACGCCGACCAGCACCGACGCGATCAACGGCTCCCAACTCTTCGCGACCAATTCCATCGTGGATTCGCTGTCGACGACGGTGTCGTCGTCCAGCAGCGCGATCTCGTCGCTGTCGACCGGCATCACTTCGTTGTCGACCGGCCTCAGCTCGACCAATAGCTCGGTCGCTTCGCTGTCGACTTCCACGTCGACGGGTCTGTCGTCGGCGAATAGCTCGATTGCATCGCTCTCGACTTCGACCTCGACCGGCATCAACTCGCTGTCGACCGGCCTCAGCTCGACCAATAGCTCGGTCGCTTCGCTGTCGACTTCCACGTCGACCGGTCTGTCGTCTGCAACTAGCTCGATCAGCTCGCTCTCGACGTCGACCTCGACCGGCATCAAC